>JACDGC010000817.1 GCA_013815535.1 Ktedonobacterales bacterium | reverse complement strand
GACCAGCCGGATTCTGGGGCCGGAAGCCACCCTCGCCAGCCGGGCGGAAACCACCCTCACCGGCGGGGCGTGGCGCACCAGGGGCGCCCGGCCCAGCCGGGCGAAAGCCGCCGCTGCCTTCAGGGCGGGGGCCACGGTTATAGCCGCCCCCACCCTGCGGGCCGCGCGCACCACCACCACCATCGCGGCGGGGACCGCCACGGTCACCTTCGCGCCGGGGGCCACGGTCACGATCGCCATCGCGGCGGGGTGGCCGATCGTCGCGGCGCGGCGGACGGCGCTCGCCCGTCGCCTCGGTCGCCGTGGGGGTCTGGCGGCGGGTGCCCGAGAGCACATCGCCACGATAGATCCACACTTTGATCCCGATAGTGCCATAGGTCGTTTTGGCGACACCGATGGCGAAGTCGATATCAGCGCGCAGCGTCTGCAACGGCACCGATCCCTCGACCTCGCGCTCGGTGCGGGCGATCTCCGCGCCGCCCAGGCGGCCCGAGCAGACGATCTTGACGCCTTTTGCGCCAGCCTTCATCGTCTTTTGCACGGCTTGCTTCATGGCGCGGCGGAAAGAGATGCGCTTCTCAAGCTGCTCGCCGATGCTATTCGCCACCAGGATGGCTTCGAGTTCTGGCTGGCGGATTTCCATGATCTTCGGGTGGACTTTCTTTTTGGTCGCTTTTTCCAGCGCCACGCGCAGACGGTCCACTTTTTCGCCACTCTTGCCAATCACCACGCCAGGCTTGGCGGTGAAGATCGTCACGCTGATCTGGGTGCCAGCAACGCGCTCGATTTCGATGCGTGCCACGGCGGCATTGGCCAGATCTTTGTTGATGAGGTCGCGGATCACGCGGTCCTCAGCCAGCAGGTCTTTGTAATGCTTTTCGTCGGCGTACCAGCGAGATTGCCACCCTTTGATGACACCCAGCCGGAAGCCCAATGGATGCACTTTATGTCCCAAATTGGCACCTTCCTTTAGCTCGCGGGCGAGTCGGCTGACATCAGAGCGGCCTCTCGCGAACACGCTTTAGCGCCCATGATGACGCTTTTTATAGTCACGGGGGACGAGG
Organism: Ktedonobacterales bacterium; assembly: GCA_013815535.1. Lineage (GTDB taxonomy): Bacteria > Chloroflexota > Ktedonobacteria > Ktedonobacterales > JACDGC01 > JACDGC01. The sequence goes on along the minus strand of JACDGC010000817.1, from coordinate 1,165 downwards.
TCATACTCATCCGAAATGACGACGGTGATGTGTGAGCGACGCTTTGTGATGCGCGCCGGGCCGCGCCGCGACGCGATGCGCATGCGCTTGAAGGGCGGCGCTTCATCAGCGACGATCTGAATGATGTAGAGTTCATTGGCATCCAGCGCGTAGTTGTTTTCCGCGTTGGCGACCGCTGATTTGATCAGGTTGAGCACGGGGCGAGCCGAGGCGTTGGGGATGAACCGCAACAGTTCCAGCGCGGTGCTGACCTTACGGCCCTTAACGGCTTCCGTCACCAGCCGCACTTTACGCGGTGAAATGCCCATGTCTCGCAAAATTGCGCGAACTTCCATGGCGTTGTTCGTTCCTCCCTAACGGCGCGAGGCCGTTTTTTCGTCTTTGCTGCCCGCGTGGCCGGGGAAGCGCCGCGTTGGCGCGAATTCCCCCAGCTTGTGGCCGACCATGTTTTCGCTGATATAGACGGTCACATGGGTTTTGCCATTGTGCACCCCGATGCTCAACCCCACCATCTGGGGCAGAATCGTCGAGGAGCGCGACCATGTCTTGATGAGGCGTTTGTCGCCGCTGCGCAGCATCGTCGAGATCTTCTTGCGCAGCGAAGGATGGATGTAAGGCCCCTTCTTTGTCGAGCGTGACATCTGATGTTATCCTTTCTTGCTGCGGCCCGCGTTGCGGCGGCGCACAATGAATTGATCGGTGCGTTTGTTTTTGCGGGTGCGCAGGCCCATGGCCGGCTTGCCCCACGGGGTGCGCGGCGGCCCGCCGCGTGGCGCGCGACCTTCGCCGCCACCATGGGGGTGGTCAACGGGGTTCATGACGGAGCCACGAACCTCGGGACGCAGGCCCATCCGGCGGGCGCGGCCCGCCTTACCGATGCTGACGTTGGCATGGTCGACATTGCCGACCTGACCGATGGTCGCTTTGCACATGATGTGGATCAAGCGCTGCTCGCCCGAGGGCAGACGAACGTTGGCATAATCGCCTTCCTTCGCCATGAGCTGTGCGCCAGTGCCTGCGCCGCGCACGAGCTGGCCGCCCCGCCCACGCGTCAACTCGATGTTGTGGATCACCAGACCCTGCGGGATGTTCTTGAGCGGCATGGCATTGCCGACACGCGGCTCGGCATCTGGGCCAGACATCAGCATGTCGCCGACTTTCAAGC
>JACDGC010000816.1 GCA_013815535.1 Ktedonobacterales bacterium | reverse complement strand
GACGTATTGATGGCCGCAAAGCCATCCCCAGCGGGCGCGAGCATGCTGACCGCGTTCGCGCCAGTGCCGTGTGGCGCATAGAAACAGTAGGCCTCATAGCGCACGCCACTGATGGTGGTGCGCAGATGCACCTCTTCCCAGGCATTCGCCCCCACCTGCGTCAGTTTTTGCTCCAAAATCTGCACATCCTCGGCATGCAGCGTTTGCGTGACAGCATCGAAAATCGTTTGGCCTTGATCGGCAGGGATAGCCTGGGACAAATCATACACGGTGAAAGTCGCATCATGGCCTTCATCGAAAATGATGGCATTGACGTTTTGCCCATCGAGCGGCAGCGCACCTGACTGCGCGTGAATCTGCGTGCCGATGCGATAATTGAGACCCCAATCATCATTCTGGGGCAGATAGTTGATGAAGCCCGGCGGCGGCGGCGGCAAACTGTGCGGATTAGGCGAAGGCGCAACCGTCGGCGGCACTTCCGTTGGGGTGAAAGTGGGAGCGAGCGTCGGCACGGGGGTGGTTCCGGGCGCCGTTGTCGCCACGCCTGGCGCAGGCGTCGTCCCAGGATGCACCGCCGTCGCGCCTTTGCCAGCGAGCCCACCATTGAGGGCCGCCAGGCCAACTCCCGCCAGCACAGCAATGACGACGATGGCCGCCAAGACGCCAACGATGAAGCTGCCCCCACGGCTTTTGGGTGCCCGCACACGCGGTGCCTGGGGATATACCCCCGAAATGCCGCCATAGGCGGTGGGCGGTGGTGCCATGGGGGGTGCGGTATATATGGGTGCGGGTGGCGGAGGAGGCGCATAACCGCCGCCACCCGCATAGGGGGAATTTGGCAGGGGCGCGGTGGTACGCCCCGGCTCTGGCCCCAGGGGAGATGGGCGATTATCACGCTGTGGCATGGCGGCCTCCTTGGCATGCGACGGTGGTTGCCCCATTGCGCACGAACTCAAGCTTGGCGCAGACAAAAGCAACCTTCATTGCCAAGTATGTCACACGCGCTCAGGCGAGGAATGTGAAAGATTTCACCATCGTGTCGTAGGTGGTGCCAGGGTCATCGGCAAAAGCACTGGCGAGGGCGTCATAGAACACGAGATAGGTCGAATCCCCATGCGTAATGGCCAAACCGACGACTTTGTGTTGCGCGCCATTGGCGAGGTAGGTTGCCGACGCACTCATCCAGGTGTTGCTACCAAGGGTCGTGGTGGTCGCACTCTGTGTCATGACAATGGACGTGCCATTGGAACTCGCCGCGAAATTGCGGACGTAATCGGCCACCTTGGTCGGATCAAAGGTGCTCGTCGCGCCCTGATCGATCTGCACAAAGTCTTGCGAGGTCAGCGCCGAACGGAAGTTAGTCCCAGTGATGCCTGTTGCCGTCACCGCACTCTGCGTCCAATTCGCGGGAACGTTCAGCCCATAGCTACCATCCGCCGCCTTGAAGAGCGTGAAATTTGGTGGCGCGGGCGGCACGGTGGGCTGAGGGGTGGCCGTGGGTGGCACCGTAGTGGCCGTGGGCAGGCTGGTTGCGGCGACGGTCGCGGTGGGCAGCGTCGTCGGGTTGACCGCCACCGAGGTTTTGGCGGTGCCATGCACGAACTGGGCCAGTGGCCCAACCCCATTGCTGCCAAAGGCATAGAGCACGCCACCTGCGGCCAACACAAGGACGAGCAACGCAATGGCGATGCCCGCCCCCGCCCCACCGCGCCGTTGAATGATGACCTGTGACGGAGGTGATGCGGGGGCGGCTGGTGGGGCGGGGACATCTGACGCGACCGATGACGGTGCACCACGCATTTTGACGTTGAGGCCCTCAGGGACGCCAGGGCTAGGTGTTCCCTCCGTGGCTGGGGGCGCGACGGGGAGCAGGGCCGGGGCTAAGGGCTGGGCCTCGCCACTTGCCACGGGTGCCCCAGATGCCAGGGCGGGCGGTGGCCCGTAACCGCTGCCTGATGGCGACGGATAGGGAGACTCGGTCACGTGAGACTGCGGCTGCGGCGCCCCATCCACCCGTAACACCGAACCGCAATTCGGGCAATAGCCCATCTTGATGGCGGCATCCGTGAGCTCAAAGCCACATTGTCCACATCGCTGCATCTGCCATCGTCTCCCTTTGCGCATCGCTTCTATCATTGTTTCCTCCACTGTAGCATGCAGCGATCCGATCTGCAATGCGATCTGCGCCACACCTCCTAGTCCCGTCCGCTTAACGAGATGCCCTGTGGCATAATG
>JACDGC010000073.1 GCA_013815535.1 Ktedonobacterales bacterium | reverse complement strand
GGCGGATGGCGACCTCGGCCCATTCACGGGCCTCCGCGTGGTGCGCGAACCCACGACCCAGCGGCAAGAGCGGCAGATCGCCCGTTGACGCCTGCGCCACCCAGGCGTCATAGCGCGCGGTCGGGCGCGCTCCGCTGCCCATCTGGGCGCGCCCTAGCCTCTCTGCCAGGAGCGTGCTGGTGGGGAAGGTCGCCGCCAGGTCGCTCAGTGCGCCACGATAAGCCGCGAGCGCCGCCGCGAAGCTATCTTCGCCGCTCCCGAACCCGGCGCGTTTGGCTTCGAGCGCGGCGGTCACTTTGTGGGCATAGAGCATGGGGGGAGCGCCTCCTGCGAACGGTTTCTCTGCGCAGTATATCTCACATCCGCCAATCCCTTGACAGGGTTATTGAGTTAGTGTATAACAAATGTTAGTGAATAACAAAAATGAGGGATGGAGGGAGTTATGACAAAAGCTGCCGATGGTGGTTTGCGGCATCGCAAAAAAGCCCTCATGCGCCAACAGTTGCAACAGCATGCCCTGCGCTTGTTTTTGAGCCAGGGGTATGAAGCGACGACGGTGGAAATGATCGCGACAGCGGCAGGCGTCTCTCATATGACCTTTTTTCGCTATTTTCCCACCAAAGAGGATGTGGTGCTGGCTGATGAATATGATCCTGTGCTCGTCGCGCGGCTGGCCGCACGCCCACCCACCGAGCCCATCTGGGAAAAACTGCGCCATGCTGTTTTGGAAGGCCTGGCCCCTCTGCCCGCCGAGGCATATGCGGTGCTGCTGCAACGCACACGATTGATTTTCACGGTCCCCGCATTGCGCGCGCGCCAGTGGGATCAGCAGCACGCGACGGAAGCCTTGATCCTGGCGGCGCTGGGGTATCCGACGGGGGAGCGCACGGCGTGGGTGTTGGTGGCGGCGGGGCTCGCCACGCTGACCACGGCCCTATCCATCTGGGCCGAACAAGATGATGTGTCTGCCCTGCCGAATATCATCAACACAGCCTTCGATGCATTGTTGAAAGGACGATTACCGTATGAATGAAGCCATCACGACCAATAACCTGACCAAGCACTATGGAGCGCGCCCGGTGGTGGAAGGCGTAGCTTTGCACGTGCAGCACGGCGAGATCTACGCCTTCCTGGGGCTGAATGGCGCGGGCAAGACCACCACCCTTCGCATGCTGTTGGGGATGGTGCGGCCCACGGCAGGCACGATCACCATGCTGGGGCAGCCAGTGGGGCCAGAGACGCATGCGCTGTGGGGGCAAGTGGGCTATTTGGTCGAGACGCCCTATGCCTACCCAGAACTGACCGTGCGCGAAAACTTGGAGATTGCCCGGCGTTTGCACGTCGTGGCTGATCCACATGCCGTCCAGCGTACCCTGGAACACGTGGGATTGCTGCCCTATGCTGACCGCCGTGCTGGCACGCTCTCGCTTGGCAATGCCCAACGCGTTGGCCTCGCCAAAGCACTGCTGCATTCGCCGAAAGTGCTGATCCTGGACGAACCGATCAACGGCCTCGATCCCGCTGGCGTGGTCGAGGTGCGCGAGTTGCTGCGTGGGCTGGCGCAAGCTGGCATCACCATCTTGCTGGCCAGTCACCTGCTGAGCGAAGTCGCGCGCATCGCCACACGGGTGGGCATCCTTCACCAGGGGCGTTGTGTTGCCGAGATGGATGCCGCGACGCTGCACCAGCATCGCCAGCGCTGGCTGGTGCTCGACACCCTTGATCGCGTCGCGACCCGCCAGATCCTCGACAGCGCGGGCATCCTGGTGGATGACGCACACGACGACGGCCTCGTTCTGCGCGACGCCGCCGCGCTGGCGCACCCTGAGCGCATCGCGCGCTTGCTGGTGGAGGCCGACCAAGCAGTGACCAAGCTGAGCATCCTCGAAGAAGATCTCGAATCCCAATTTCTGCGCCTCGTTGGCGTGACGGCTAAGGAGTCTGACGATGCACGCACTCGCTGAAGCAATCTGGACCGAGCAACTGAAGGCGCGCCGCTCGCTGGTTCCGCGCATAACGCTGCTGGGCTTGTCGCTGGTGCCCCTGATGGTGGGCCTCTTCCTGCTGATCCTCAAAAATCCCGCGTGGGCGAGCCATTTTAGCGCTCTGACGGTGAAGGCACGCGCCTCGGGATTGGTGGCAGACTGGGGGGGGTATTGGAGCGTCTTGACCCAGGGGGTGGCGATTGGGGGCTTCTGCGTGTTTGGCATCATCGTCATCTGGCTCTTTGGCCGCGAATTCAGCGACCGAACGGCCAAAGATCTGTTGGCGCTCCCCATTGGGCGCGCAACCATTGTCACAGCCAAGCTGCTGGTGGCAAGCCTGTGGGCGCTGGGCCTGGCGATCTGGGTGTATGGGTTGGGGTTCGTGCTGGGTGCCCTGATTGGGTTGTCGAATGGCACGGCCATGGTCTTCGTGCAGGCGACGGGGCGTTTCGCCCTGGTCAGCGGCTTGACGATTGTGCTGGTGCTCCCCTTTGCCTGGGTTGCCAGCGCTGGGCGGGGATACTTGGCACCCGTGGGGGCACTCTTCTTGGTGGTGTTCTTTTCCCAGATTCTGGCCGCGCTGGGGGTGGGGGCGTTGTTCCCCTGGGCCGTGCCAGCGTTGCTGAGTGGGGCGGCGGGGCCAGCCGCGACCACCATTAATCTGGGGAGCTTGTTGCTCGTTGTGTTGTGCGCCAGTGGGGGCATCGCCGCGACCTTCGCATGGTGGCGCTACGCCGACCAGACGTGAGGCTGGCAGTGCACACTGGCCCGCTTACCCCAGGCGCGTGATGACGGCGTCGGCGACCTGCGAAGTGCCAACGGCGGATTTATCATCGGGGGAAGGTTTGAGGTCATAGGTGACGAATTTACCTTCGGCGATGGTGGCGGCCAGCGCGGCCTCCAACTTCTCGGCGGCGGCACGTTCGCCCAGATGGCGCAACATCAGCGCCCCCGAGAACATCATCGCCATCGGGTTGACCTTATTTTGCCCGGCATATTTCGGCGCGCTGCCATGCACGGGCTCGAAGACGGCATAGCGTTCGCCGATGTTCGCGCCAGGCGCGACGCCGAGCCCACCAATGAGGCCCGCCGACAGATCCGAAAGGATGTCGCCATAGAGGTTGGGCAGCACCAGCACGTCGTAGAGCTCGGGTTTTTGCACCAGTTGCATGCACATGTTGTCGACGATGCGGTCCTCGAAGGCGATCTGCGGATATTCACGTGCCACCTCTTGCGCCATTTGCAAGAAGAGGCCATCCGAATAGCGCATGATGTTGGCTTTGTGCACCGCTGTCACCTTGCGGCGCTTGTTGGCCACGGCATAGTCAAAGGCGAAGCGCACGATGCGGCGCGATGCGGCGACCGAGATATATTTGATGCTGATGGCGGCGTCGCGGTCCAGCTTGACGTGGGAATGTTCATCGATCCACGCCACCAGTTCGTCCATGTCGGGCGTGCCGCGCTGAAACTCGATGCCCGCGTACAGATCTTCGGTGTTCTCGCGAATGATGATGAGGTCGACGTTGTGATAGCGCGACCGCAACCCCGGAAAGGATTTTGCCGGGCGGATGTTGGCATAGAGGTCCAACGTCTTGCGCAGGGTGACGTTCGCGCTGCGCAGCCCCCGGCCAATGGGCGTGGTGATTGGCCCTTTGAGGGCCACCCCCGTCGCGCGGATGCTGTCGAGGACACGTGGTGGCAAGATGGTGCCTTCACGCTCCAGCGTGACTTGGCCAGCCTCGTGCACGTGCCAGTCGAACCCAACGCCCGTGGCTTCCAATACCCGGCGCGTCGCTTCGGTGATTTCCGGGCCGGTCCCGTCCCCTGGGATCAGCGTGACTGCATATGCCATTTGAGCAACAGCCTCAAGGTGGAGTGGGTGGGAACGCGCGACCAGCCCGCGCCAAGCTCCCGTCAAACCCGTGTTTGACCGGTCAACGCGCTATTATACCACACCCAGGTGCCTCACCGTTGCAGCCATGCCCGGCACACCTGTGCCTCCCATCCATGAAAAGGCCCACCACCAGCGGTGATGGGCCGGGGAGGCGATGCCTTGGGTGTGCTATGGCGTTGTCGTCACCGTCGTGACGGAGGCAGTCGCCACAATGGCGATGATAGCCACGATGCCAATCACGGTCAGCCCGATGCTGATGTAGCCAAGCACCAGCCCCGCGATGGCCTGGCCACGGGAACCGGCGAGCGCGGGATTCTGCTTGATGCGCCCGAGAGCCATATGCCCAGTGATGACTGCGGGGATGCCCGTAAAGATGCCAAACAAGAACATAAGGAGGCCAAGCACGAGGCTGGCCGTCGCCAAGCCATTGCTCTGCGGCGCCCCGGGGACCATGCCCGGGTAGGCATAGGGTTGGCCATATGCGGGCGCCTGCCCATAGCCAGGCGGTGGGCCGTAACCAGGGGGCGCATTGTAATTTGGCTGAGCGCCGTACTCTGGTGGCGCACCGTAGTTTGGCGGCGTGCCAGTGGGCTGCTGCCCATAATCGGGTGGCGGTGCGCCATAGGGTTGCTGCGGCGCGGGCTGATCGCCCTGGGGAGGATACATAATGAGTGAGGACCTTTCTGTTGATGCATCAGCGCGCCCCGGTGTGGGTGGGGAACACCTCTAGTGTACCGGAAATGTCAGCGACGCGCAATCGGCTAGCTCACATTCCATGCAGGCTTTGCGCGTAGATTGACGCTGTGGTCTTGGGAACACTATACTATAATGACGTCTGTGAAAGACGGATGCGTGTTTTCCGACAGGAGCAACCTCAATCACCATGGCTAGCCACACGGACGTTCCATCCCTGAACCCAATTGAAGATGCCGCGCTCGGCCCCGCGCTGGCCGCGAAATATGCGCGCCTGCGCGCAACCGTGCAGGCGTTGGGGTCCGTCTTGGTCGCGTATTCTGGCGGGGTTGACAGTGCCCTGCTGTTGAAAGTGGCGCATGATGAGTTGGGTGACCAGGCGCTGGGCGCGCTGGCGATCTCACCCGCCTATGATGATGAAGAGACCGCCGCCGCGCTGGCCGTTGCCGCCGGAATGGGCATCAGCGTCGTCACCGTCGCCACGCACGAGATGGAAAATCCCGCTTATGTCGCCAATGGCCCCGACCGGTGCTTTCACTGCAAAGATGAACTTTTTGATCGCCTTGCCCCCCTGGCGGCAGCGCGGGGGCTGGCACACATCGCCTATGGCGTGAACCGCGACGACCTGGGCGACTATCGCCCCGGCCAAAAAGCCGCGCGCCAACATGGGGTGCAGGGTCCTTTGCTAGATGCCGAGATGGGCAAAGACGACATCCGGGCGCTGGCGCAGCACCTGGGCGTGCCCGTGTGGAACAAGCCCGCGCTCGCCTGCTATTCTTCCCGCATCCCTTATGGCACGACGGTGACGGTGGCAGCGCTGCGGCGAGTGGGGCAGGCCGAACGGCTGGTGCGCAGCTTTGGCTTCGCGCGGGTGCGCGTGCGGCATCACGACAGCATTGCACGCATCGAGGTCGACGCCGCCGATCTGCCTCGCATCATCCAACCCGAAGTGCGCGAACCCATCGAGCGTGGTTTGCGTGAACTGGGCTATCTGTATGTGACGCTCGACCTGCGCGGCTACCGCATGGGCAGTTTGAATGAATCGCTGCGCCCCACGCGTGCCGCAACCATCTGAGGCGGCACTGTCGCCGCCCCCAATCTCCTACGGGAATAGAGGATAATCATCGTGGATCTTGAGACCATCAAAACATCTGTGCGTCAGATTTTGGGCGCCATCGGCGAGGACCCGGATCGCGAGGGCCTGCAAGGCACCCCGCGCCGCATCGCCGAGATGTATGCCGAGATTTTTGCTGGCCTGACCCAAGATCCGCGTGATGTCTTGCGTGTGGGCTTCGAGGAGGGGCACGAAGAGATGGTCATCGTGAAAGACATCCCTTTCTACTCCGTCTGCGAGCATCATTTGGTGCCGTTCTTTGGCAAAGCGCATGTGGGCTACATCCCCAGTGGCCGTGTGGTGGGCATCAGCAAGATGGCTCGTGCCACCGAGATCTTAGCGCGCCGTCCGCAGTTGCAAGAGCGCTTGACCACACAACTGGCCGAGGCGATCATGGAAACCCTGACCCCCGAAGGCGTGGGGGTGGTGATCGAGGCCGAGCACCTCTGCTATGACGGCGAAACGGAGATTTTGACTGAGACGGGCTGGAAGCGTTTCGCGGAACTGCGCATGGAAAAAGTCGCCCAGGTTGACCCTGTGACGCTGGAAAGCTCCTTCGTGCGCCCCCAACAATGGATCAACTATGAATATCGCGGCCCCATGCATCGCTTCCTCTCTGACGAGATCGATCTGATGGTGACGCCCGATCATCGGATGTTGGTGCAGCGCGCGGATGAGTTTCGTCGTGGCCCTGGCGCGTGGCGCTTCATGGCGGCGAGTGAGATGGACCGCGAGGCGACGTATGTGTTGCCCTGCCGTTGCGCGCGTCCCGGCGAAGCCCGTTGGCACGACCGCTTGGCGCTGGTCAACCCCGATCAGCATCAGATCGAGCAGTACAATGGCACGGTTTATTGCGTGACGGTGCCAACGGGCGCGATCTATGTGCGGCGCAACGGCCAGACGGCGGTCTCAGGCAACTGCATGACCATGCGCGGTGTCAAGAAGCCTGGCAGCATGACCGTCACCAGCGCCATGCGTGGCAGCTTCCGCCGCAGTGCCGCCACGCGTGCCGAGTTCATGTCGCTCATCCGCCAGGGGCATTAGGCCACGCGGCGCTTATTCCAGCTTGACAGCCTGTGAGCTTACAGCGCGTCAAAGAGGCTGCCAGTGCCGGGGGAAAAGAGGCGCTGATAGAGCATCTCGGCATAGTCGTCGGTCATACCCGCGATGTAGTCGCGCGCGACCTCGGCCCGCAGCATCTCGCTTTTGGCCGCCACCGCCTCAGCGAAGACCCCCCGAAACTCGTCGGGGTATAAATCCCCCGCGTGCTCATGGATGAGTTCGCGAAAGAGCCGCCGCACCACGTGGCGCGATCGGCGCTCCAGCGTGGCGACCCGCTGGTCATGTACGATCAGATCATTGGCCAATTTTTGGTAGAGCAAGGCGCGCCCCATCTCGGCGGGACTGATGACCAACTCCAGGGCATAACGTCCCGTGCCGGGGGTGCCATCGGGGAGCTTGCGCCGCCGGGGCTTGGCTGCCGTGATGAAACGGTGGATCAAGTCTGAGGTCAAATCTTTGCGGGCAGCGGCGCGCTGGCGGGCATCGCTCATCTCTTCGATGGTGCGCACCTGACCGACCAGCCAGCGATAGGTGCCCTCCATCTGGCTGCGGACATAGATGTCGGGCAAGCGGCCCAACAGGTGCTCTTCCAGGGTATCTTCGCTCATGCGGGCGGAGGTGATCATGCCCGCATGGATGCCATCTTCGAGATCATGCACTGAATACGCCACTTGGTCGGCCCAATCCACGATCTCGGTTTCGAAGGAGAGTTGGCGAGCCGGGGAACCCTCCAAGACCCAATCGATGATCGGGCGTTCGGTGGGGTAGACGAAGTGCTCGGGATGATCACATTTGTGCTTCAGCAAGCCATCCAGGGTCGCACGCGTCAGATTCAGCCCCAGATAGCCGCGCCGTTTGGCTTCGAGCTGGGTGAGCAACCGGATGTTTTGCGCATTGCTCTCGAAGTAGTTGCTCTTTTTGGCATGGAGGAGCTCTTGGATGCTCTCATCCAGTGCGCGTTCACCCGCGTGGCCAAAGGGGGGGTGGCCGATGTCGTGGGCGAGGCTGATGGCCTCGACTAGTTCTGTGCTGACGACCTCGCCACGCATATGTTTGTTGACCGCCATGGCGATGCCCTTGGCGATCTGCGCGACTTCCAATGAATGTGTCAATCGTGTGCGAAAGAAGGTGTCGTGCCCCATCCCAAAAATCTGTGTCTTACCTTGCAGGCGACGAAACGCGACGGAATGGATGATGCGCGCACGATCCACCTCGAAGGGGGATCGCACGTCATTGTCTTCGCGTGCATCGGGGAACTTGCGCGCGGAATCGGCATCGCTATAGGTGGGCATCCGGCTACCAATCACTGATTTTTCCGCGCGCCTGCCCACCAGTGGGATGGAAGCGTTGCGGGAAGGATATCATGCTCTCTAGTGTCGCAGCAAACCCCCACTCGCGTCAAGCATGGGCGACTATTGCCGCACGAGCGGCTTTCCGCTTCGCCACAGGCCCCCAGCCGCAGATGCCTCGTCCTGCATGGGTGGCCCCACTGCCATGGCGAATCTCGCAGCCCCACCTTCTGGCGAAGATGGCCACCCGCTCAGAGCAAGTAGTGCAACAGCAATTCGTTGTCACGGAAGCCACAGGCGTTGGCGAGGCAGCCGAGGCCCCAGAGGCGCTCGATGGTCGCCAGCAGGCTGTAGTGGTTATAGGCCGTCGCGTCGCTGACCCGTGCGCCGCCCCGCGAGGTGATGAAGATGGCGGGCGCGTTGCCGCCGCCGAGGGTCGTGCCCTGCACGCCGACGGGGCTGTGGCAGCAGCCCGTCCAACCAGAGTAGTCATTTTCGTCCCACACCACCGCGATGGCCGCACCCTCACCCCACGCCCGCGACCTCATGATCATGGGCACCACCTGGCTCAAATAGTGGTCACCAAGCTGGATGACGCTGTGGTCCGCACCCCCGTCAGATTTCGCGCAGGCCGCCAGATGCTCGGCGGTGGCGTTCTCGGTGGAAAGGTCATGCATATCGTTGCACTGACTCGGTGAGATCCAGACGAGATTCGGCATGGCCCCAGTCAGGTCGTGCGCGAAGCCCGGCAAGGTGAATGGCGCGATTCGCGCCATCCGCGTGGGATTGGTGGTGATGTCGCTGAAATAGACGAAGGGATTGTGTTTGGCGGCATAGAGGCGATGGCCAAAATATTCGCCAGTGTAGCCAGTGGCGGGTAAGGATTCCATATATGCGCGCCACGACATGCCGTGGGCTTCGAGTTGGTCCACCAGATTCTGGCCCGCGAAGAGATGCGGTTGTCCCTGCTCATAGGCGACTTGGGCATCGGTCAGCAGCAAGCCGGGATATTCCTTGCCAGGGATGAACTCAGCCGGTGGGCACGTGACCGCCGCGCCAGGTTTGCAGTCGTCGAAGATGCCCTGGGTGTCGCCCGACAACAGCGCCAAATAGTTTGGCAAACTGGGATGGGTGACGCCATAATAATTCGTTGCCAGGTTATAGCGTGCCGCTAGCTGGTTGATATAGGGCGCGTCGGTGGTGTTGCCGATGATCTGATCCGTCCGGCGATTTTCCATCATGATGATGAAGAGGTGGCGGATGGCTGGCGTTGGCCCATGCGCGTTCGCCGTGGCGCGTGTCGAAAGCGTGAACCCCACAACCACCACCGCGACGAGTGCCGCGATCAATCCCCCATGCATCCGCGTGCCCATCGTTGCGGTCCCCTTTCAGTTGTGCCACGTGGCGGCCCAATCATCTCACCCTCCAGCATAGCCACATCTGGTTAAGGCGTTGTTAATGGGCGCGCTTGCCCGTTTCTTTCCTAGGAGCCGAGCACAGGGATAGGCAGGAAAGCCGTTTTCGTCTATACTCTATGCGTTGAGCGTGCGTAAAAAATCGAGTGTATGGGTTTGGGGAGCACAAAGCGGGTATGCGGAATCGTTGGCAGATCCAGGCGATCAGTGTTGTATTTGTGATTGTACTGCTCAGCAGCAGTGTCATCGTCATCACCTTCCTCCATGAGCCAGTGAGCCGATTTGCGGGGCCGAAGGTGGTGCCCACCAGCACGCCCGTGCCCCCCCCAACCGATACGCTGACGCTGGATGTCTCGTTGGGGGCCAAGAATGCCAGCGTCATGGGTCTGGGGACGAACATTCAAGGCTGGTCAGACCTCGCGCCGACCAATGGGCCACGCGCGCAAGTGGCCAAGCAAATCTTGGCGAGTTGGAAGCCCAAGTTGGTGCGTGTGCATGTCGGCTTTCGTGGGGAAGCCCCCATCAGCGCGCCCGAGCAGGTACGTGATGTGTGGGATTTCAGCAACCTCGACAACATCATCTCTACCTTGCGCGACATGAACATCAGCTATTTCTTGGACATTCGCACCGCGCCGCCATGGATGTATGACAACACCGGGCACTTACCCGTCGCCAATTTCGACCTGTTCGCGCGCTATATGGCAGAGATTGTCAGTTGGTACAACAAGGGCGGCTTCACCGATGAGGCGGGGACGGTGCATTCCTCGGGGCACCATGATTGGGTGAAGACGTGGGAAATCTGGAATGAGCCGAAATCGGGCTGGGACATTCCCACCAAAGCGCCGGGGTACAACCCTGCGGCGGCCCCGTGGATGTTGCCGGAACTGTATGCGTTGCTCTATGACCGCACCGTCACCGCGATGCGTGCCGTCGACCCCACCATTCAGACAGGTGGACCAGCGCTGAACTCCTATCCCGACGACACCTATTTCGCCACGTTTCTGCAAAATGAGACGGCCCCGCTCGATTTCTTCTCGTTTCATTTCTATGCGGAATATGATCCCAAGAATCCGGACCAGCATCTCTTCGATGCCATCACAGGGGATCGTTTCCTGACGCGCCTCGCGAATGTGCAGGCATACTATCAGCAGTTCCGCCCCGGCAAACCACCCGTGCCGATTTGGATCACCGAGCTTGGCATCAATGAAAGCTCCCTGGCGGCGCGTGATGCGCGTGGCTCGGCCCCCATCGCCTACGCCTTCCTGGCGGATACGTTCACCACGGCCT
>JACDGC010000072.1 GCA_013815535.1 Ktedonobacterales bacterium | reverse complement strand
TCCTAAGAAGGTCACGAGATCCAAGCGACACCTCCGTGTTCAGGTGAGAAACTCTTGCTAAACACGAAGTCCGATGCCGGTCAAGGAATCAAGAACCAGGCAGCGTCACCAAAAGTGTGTCAGAGCCGATTACGTGCTAAGCCTGTGCCTCTTACTTAGACGTCTGGTTGTTGACCGAGATACTGGCGAGACGAACGCATCGCCCGTATTTTCCACTCCTCCGGTTGCTCACCGACATTTTCTGTGCGACATTATTCGTAATCATGGCAAAACTGCCAGTATCTCTGGCAAAACGCTGGCATGTGGGGTCGCTCATCAGGTATACTGAAGCATGAGATGGCAAGCAAGGCCTTGTGTCCTTGGGGGAGTCGCCCCCGCTATTTCGCTGAGCCGCTGTGTGGAGGTCTGCTCATGAGTGATCCCCCGATTTCCTCGCTCGCGCCCATGGTATCCCTTCAGCAGGCCATGCAGGATGAGCTCCTGTGCGACTTCGCGGCACGCTACATTTGGTGGAAGACCGTGGATGCGGCCCTCGCTTACCCCGAACGGATTGTCGCGCAAGTCATGAATCTGGGGACCTTTACGGATATCGGACGGCTGCTGACGGTGTGGCCAACCGAGGTCTTACGCCCTCTGCTGATGCAGGCTGAGCCAGGGTGGTTCACGGAACGTTCGTGGGCTTTCTGGCAGTTGTATCTGGGACTGGTCCCGGTCAATGGGACGCCGCCCCCCCTCCCCCACCGTCGCCTTCCTGAACACGCCTGAACGTGGGTGATCCCGCGAGAAAGGATCCCGCATGCGTCGTTTTGTCCCTCATGTGGGAGTGCTCCCCCCCGAACAGCAGGGGGTGTGGCCGTCGCTGGCACCCCTGCCGACGTTGGGATTCGTGTTGTACGGCGGGACGGCCATCGCCTTGCGGCTGGGCCATCGTCCCTCCCTGGATTTTGACTTTTTCACGGACCAGCCGCTCGATCAAACGGCGCTGTTCCAGCAGATAGCGCTCCTTGCCAGCGCCCAAACCATCCAATTGGCACCCAACACCTGGACGGTACAGGTGGCACATCCCTCCCCCGTTGCTGGAGCGCCGGGCACCCTGGTCAAAGTTTCCTTCTTTGGAGGGATTGACGTGGGACGCATTGGGGAGCCGGAACTGACCGCCGATGGGGTGGCCGCCGTGGCCGCGCCCGAAGATCTCCTGGCGCACAAATTGAAGGTCGTTTTGCAGCGCGTCGAAGCCAAAGATTATCGGGATGTGGCCGCGCTCCTCCGCAGCGGGATGTCCCTGACCACGGGCCTTGGTGGGGCCGCAACGCTCTTTGGCACGAGCTTCCCGCCTGCGGAGAGCCTCAAAGCCTTGGTGTACTTTGTGGGTGGGGATCTGGCGACGGTGGATCAGGCCGACCGTACAACCCTCCAAACGGCGGTCGCCGCCATCGATCCCCGCGCGGGATTGCCGAGCGTGCCTCGACTGGCATCCGCACTCATTGCCTGAAGACACAGGAAGGAGCAGGCCATGTTGACCGCCGAGGAGTACGCGCTGTGGGTGCAGCGCCTTCACCTGAGTCCCGAAGCCGATGCCGCTGTCACGGCGATCCGCACTGGTGCCCCGGTGCGCCAGGTGCGGTCGCGCGTCGGTAATGTCCCTGGCACGTATTCCTCGGTGAAGATGCCGGGGCGGCGCATCCAATTCGAGAGTCACGGGGTGGAACAGTGGGCCATCTACCTGATGGAACGTGACCCGGACGTGCTCGAATACTACGATCAGGCGTCGCGGATTCCCCTGCGGTATGACGCGCTGAGGAACAACCGCACGAAGCAATGGCACACCCCCGACTTCTTCGTCCTGCGCACCGTGTCTGCGGGGTGGGAAGAGTGGAAGCCGGAAAAAGCGCTGGAGAAGCTGGCGCGCTCGATGCCCAATCGCTACCGGCAGGATGTGCTGGGGGTGTGGCGCTGCTCCCCTGGCGAGGAATACGCCGAAACCCTGGGGTTGACCTATCGGGTGCGCTCATCGGCCACCGTCGCGCCCCTGCTCATCGAGAATCTGCGCTTCCTGCGGGATTACTGGGCGTCGCCGCCGCCCTTGGATGCTCCCGTCGTTGAACAGGTGCTGGCGCGGGTGCGTGCCCAACCCGGCATCATGCTTGACACGCTTCTGGAGCAGGTGGCCCTCGACACCCTGTATGCGCTCATCGCCAACGAAACGGTGTACGTGGACCTCGCTGCCACGCCCCTGACTCGCCATGCCCAGGTGGCGCTGTATCCCGATGCTGCCAGCGCGGCGCAGGCCCGTGCTGCGGCGACACCTGCGGCGACCAGCGTCACGACGTTGCGGTGGGATGGGCGGAGCTGGATCCCCCTGGAACTGGGCGAGTTCGTCACCCTCCAACCCGAGCTCGGCCCCGCCGTCACGCTCACCCGGACCCAATTCCAGCGACTGCTGCGCGAGGGGGCGTTGCACATCCAGACCGCGGCTGATCCCCCGCCAATGACGCCTGAGGTGCGGCGTCGCCTCACCGCCGCCAGTCCGAAGATGATGGCCGCGGCGAATGAGCGCTACACCCAGTTGCAGGCGTGGTGGCAGGGCGAGACGGTCCCCACCGCCCCGCGTACCCTGGCGCGCTGGGCGGCGCTGTTCCGGGCAGCGGAAGACGAAGAGGGCTGCGGCTACGTGGGCCTGCTGCCCCACCTCAACGAACGGGGCAGCCGGGAGCCGCGCAGCGACCCCGCCGCGCGCACCGCAATGGAGGACGCGCTGAAGCAGTGGTATGCCGCGCCCCAGAAGCCCTCGGTGTGGTCGGTGTTCGTGCGGTATCAGCACGCCTGTGAGCAGCGTGGCATTCCACCGGTAAGTTACCGTTCCTTCTACCGGGCTGCCCGGCTCAAGGTGGGTGCCCCGCTCACCGCGGCCCGCAGCGGCAAGCGCGCGGCCTACCCCCAGCAGCCGTTCTACTGGCACCTGGAGCAGACCACGCCCCGGCATGGGGAACGCCCCTGGGCGATTGCCCATCTGGACCATACCCAATTGGATCTCGAACTGGTCTCCTCGGTCACCGGCAAGGGGTTGGGACGCCCCTGGGCAACCTTCCTGATCGATGCGTACACGCGCCGGCTGCTCTCCGTGTATGTCACCTACGATCCGCCCAGCTATCGCAGTTGCTTGATGGCCCTGCGGCTGTGCGTGCGCCGCTTCGAGCGGCTGCCGCAGGATCTGGTCGTTGATGGGGGCAAGGAGTTTCGCGGCGTCTACTTCGAGGCGCTGCTGCATCGCTACGGCATCACCCGCAAGGGGCGGCCCGGCAACGAACCGCGCTTTGGTTCGGTCATCGAGCGCCTCTTTGGCACCAGCAATACCCAGTTCCTCCACACGCTGCGCGGCAACACCCAGGCGACCAAAGTGCCGCGCCAGGTGACCAAAGAGGTCGATCCGAAGCGCTTGGCCGTGTGGACCTTGGGGGCGCTGGCCGAGCGGCTGCACACGTGGGCCTACGACGTGTATGACCAGACGGAACATCCGGCGCTGGGGGCCAGTCCCCGCGAAACCTACGAACTGGGCATGGCGCTGGCCGGGGCGCGCGAGCACAAGCGCATCCCGTACGCGGAAGAGTTCCTGATGATGAGTCGGCCCACCACCCACAGCGGCCAGGCCAAAGTGCAGCCCGGTCAGGGCATCACGGTCAATTATCTGCACTACTGGCACGAGATGTTGCGCGCCCCCGGCGTCGCGGGAACCTCCGTGCCGGTGCGCTACGAGCCGTTCGATATGGGCCTCGCCTTTGCTTACGTGCGGGACCAGTGGGTTCCCTGTCACGCGGATCGCTACGCCGAGGTCCATGGCCGTTCCGAGCGGGAGTGGCTCATCGCCGTCGCGGAGTGGCGACGGCAGCAGGCACTGCATGGGCAGACGCGCGTGCGCGCCGACGGCAAACGGCTGGCGGAGTTCCTCGCGGCCAACGAGGCGCAGGAGGTCATCCTCGCCCAGCGGCTCCGCGATATCGAAGCCCAGGGGCTGTGGGAGACGGGCAGCGGTGTGGTTCCGGCACCGCCGGCTCCGGTCGCGGTGGCGAATGTGCCGGACACCCTGCCGGATATGGCGTCCTTGCCCCGCTATGAGGAGTACCGCTAATGGTGAGTCGCAAGGAGGCGGAAGCGTGTGTGGCCGCCTTCAAATTGGTGCGGGTCAATCATCCCGCTCTCGCCACCGTTGATGAGCAGGTGACGGCCGCGATCCGTGAGAAAGCCAGCGCGGCCCATCTGCTGGTGTACGGAGCACCGGGCGTGGGCAAATCGACGATGCTGCGCCAGATCGTCGCACGGTTCACCGCCGAGGCGGCTCCCGGCACGGTGCCGGTGGTCCGGGTGGAGGCGCGGGTCGGCGACAATGGCGTGTTCAGCCGCATCGACTACTATCGCCAGGTGCTCGGCCAACTGGGGGAACATGTCGTGGCCAAGCAGGTGCTGGTGAATGTGCAGGATACCAAGGGCCGCAATCGCAGCCGCACCGAGGTGGACTGGCTGGACCTGCGCGATGGGATGGAAGCGGCGCTCCAACGGTTGCAGGTGCGGGCGGTGATCATCGACGAGGCTCAACTGCTCATGAAGGTGGACAAGGCCCAGCAGCTCCTGGATCAACTCGACTGGCTCAAATCGATGACCAACGTGACCGAAGTGCTGCATGTGCTCGGTGGCAACTACGATCTGCTCGACTTTCGCAATCTGAGTGGACAGGCCGCCCGGCGCGGACGCGATGTGCACTTCGCGCGCTATCACTACACCGATGCGGAGGAACGCACGGCGTTTCTGGGAGCGGTGAACTACCTGCTCGAGCATCTGGGCGTCCCGTGCGAGCAAGAGGAGATTTTGCGCCACTGGTTCTTGCTCTACGAACGCAGCATTGGCTGTATCGGCAATGTCAAGGACTGGCTGGTGGAGGCGCTGGCGGCAGCCCTCGCCACCCCAGGGGGGCGGGTGACGTGGCCCTTGGTGGAGCAGAGCGCGCCGACCGTTGCGCGCAGTTGGAGCATGGGCAGTGAGGCCGCCAGTGGAGAGCAGCGATTGGTGAAGAGTGCCACGAAGATCAGCGATCTGCGGGCGGTGTTGGGGATGCCCGCAGATCCGCCCCCGGACCCCTCTCTGGGAGCGGGGAACGACGCCACGAAGCCGAAGCGCGGACGTGGGCGTCCGCGCAAAACCGCAGACGGTTCCTGACGGAGCCGTGTTTGCGTGTTCTTCTGGCGTATGTGCTGAGCCGTCGGCTGGGTTCATCACATCGGGGGAATCCAGCGGCCCGCTCCTTCCTCTGGCACTGCCACCTTCGTAGGATGAGACGCAGGGGTCTGACAAAGATCCCTGCAAGGACCTTGACAGCAGGAACCTCGCATCGGCATACTCGTAGCAGTAGGACAGTGCGCCGGGAAGCTTGGTCGGCTCCCGGCATTTTGTGTGCCCATCCCCCCCCAAGAGGAGGCGTCATGCCCGAAACCACGGTTGGTGTGTTCTTGACCTTGCTCATCATTGTCGTCCTGGTGGCGGCGGTGGTGCGGCGTCTGCATATCCCCGCCAGCGTCGCGCTGGTGGTCGTCGGCGGGGCCATCGCCTTCGTACCAGGGGTGCCCTCCTTCGTGCTCTCCCCGGGCATCATCCTGACGCTCTTTTTACCGGTGCTGCTCTTCCATGGGGCCTATCGCCTCGATCTGCGCGATGTGCGGCGCAACCTCGTCGTCATCACCACGCTGGCCTTTCCGGGGGTCCTGCTCACGGCGGCGTTGGTCGGGCTGGCGCTGCACGTGGTGGCGCAGCTGCCCTGGCTCACGGCCCTGCTCTTTGGGGCCATCGTCGCCGCGACGGACCCGGTGGCAGTGCTGGCGCTCTTTGGCGAGGTCGGGGCCCCACGACGGCTGGCGGCCATCGTCACGGGGGAGAGCTTGTTCAATGACGGCACCGCGCTGGTGGTCTTCGCCACCCTGCTCAGCACCATTACGGGCCACGTGGTGACCCCGTTGGGCGTGACCGAACAGGTGCTCATCGAGGTCGTCGGCGGCATTGCGCTGGGCATCGGCGTCGGCATCCTGGGCGGTCTGCTCCTGGCCCGCTTCGACGATGCCTTGCTGGAGACCGCCGTGACGCTCATCCTGGCTTATGGCGGCTATCTGCTTGCCACCGCCATCGGGAGTTCGGGGCCGCTGGAGACGGTCACGGCGGCCTTGACCTTGGGCGCACGCGGGCGGCGGGTGATGTCGCCGACGACACGGGTGGCGGCGGGGGCGACCTGGGAGTTCCTCGACTTCCTCGCCAACTCGCTGCTGTTTTTGCTCGTCGGCCTGCAACTGCGTCCCATCGCGGAACTCAGCCTGGCCCAGGGCGCGCCCAATCTCGTGTGGCAATTGCTGGGGACAATCCTGGCGGTGGTACTGGCGCGCATGGTGGTGGTGGGCCTCACCGTGGGGGTGCTCATCCTGCGCCGCACGCCGCTCCCGGCCCACTGGGGGCGCGTCCTGGTGTGGGCGGGGCTGCGTGGGGCCGTCTCGCTCGCCGCCGCGTTGAGCCTGCCGCTGGCCTATCCCGACCGTGCGTTGCTCCTGACGCTGACGTTTGGCATCGTCCTCTTCACCCTGCTGGTCCAGGGATTGACGCTGGCTCCCCTGCTCACCCGTTGGGGCATCCTGGCAGCGACGGCGACGACGGCCTTTGAGGTGGCTTGGGGGCGGGTCCAGATGCTCATCGCCGCCCAGCACGAACTCGTGCGCTTCCGCCAGGAGGCGCGGGCGGCGACCCCGACCCTGGACGCACTGGAAGCGCAGTACACGACCCAACTCCAGGAACAGCAGCAGATCCTAGCAGAGTGCTACACCCAAAATGCCACCCTGGTGCAAGAGGAAGCCCACACGACCCAGTTGCATCTCTTGCGGGTGCAACGCGAGGCGGTGCGTGAAGCGGGGGAACAGGGGCGGCTCTCTTCAGCGGCGCTGCACACGGTGCTCGACGACCTCGACGCCCAGGTCCTGCGGGCGGAGGACCCCGCGCGATCCCGCCTGGATGCGGTGATGGGGGAAACATACGCGGAGCCGGTCACCGAGGAACCGGCATGACCCGCTCGGCGGTCAGGCCTCTAGCGGCACGACGCCCCCTACGTGAGCAGCGGCATGCACCGTGAGGCGCGTTCATTGCTGGTCGATCCCGCGCCGGTTGTAGGCGGGGGACCGTGATGAATGCGGCGCAGGGGACGTGGTGCCAGGGGGCGGCTGGTGCCGATCTTCCGCGCCGATCTCATGGTGGTGGGCGGACCCCCTGGCCAGTCTGGTCGTGGTTGCTTATGGCATCCAGGAAGCGCGGCATGCCTGGACGGACGCCCACCGCTAAGCCGATGCCTGGGCAGACAAGCGATCCGCTGCCGGGAGTTCAGCACAGGGGTGGCATGTGCTCACTCGGCAAATCGTCGCGTTTTGCCATGATTCCTGGCGGGTTATGCGCAATTCGGTGTCGGGACCATGAAGGGAAGCGGCGCATCGAAAAAATCTCGCACGCCTTTTCTGTCCCGCCATTATCTATGGCAAAGCGAGAAGGCGCTTCGGCACAAGGCCGATCCTTGTGCGCGAGGGCTTTTCCCATTTGGGTTCACTGTCAAAACTTTACATCGGAACCAAGTCAAACCACACTCTTGATAACCCAATCAGCAACATTAGCCAAGGAACTCCTCCATAGTAACCTTGACGAAGCTGCAGCCAGATTGGCTGCTACCTGGCTCAAAGACGGCGCGCGTTTTCCAACGATGGTGCGCGAATATCGAGAGGAATTTGAGCAAGGTGCTTTCGATTTCCTCGCATTTTTCTTTCACGAAATCATCCTGAGTGAAAAATATCGCCCACTCTTCCAAGCGGCAAATGGGTTAGAACTCCTGAAAACTCAGCAACATATGGCGCATGATGTCACTGCCATACGAGGTATGCTCGAATTGCTCATCAATCATCAGGTGCCGAGCCGTGAAGAGGAACGGCTTGGTCACTTGATGACGTATCTTGCGCGGGGGAACAATGCCACGTCGGAAGAACAAACCACCGCGCCTCATCACCTCTGGAAGCTCAGAACGCCCCGCCAGTTTGTAGGCCGTGATGCGGATGTACACTGGTTAACCCAGCGCCTCAGCACACCTCCGCCAGGCGACCGGATCAGTGGCGTGCGAGGAATCGGTGGCATCGGGAAAACGGCCTTGGTTGGGCATGTTGTGACGCGCCTCCAACAAGGGGGAGCGTTTCCTGCCGGCATTGTTGTCGTCAATTGCAGCGAACTCCACGACGTGCGCGACATTTGGGCCGAAGTTGCCCAAAGCTTTGGATGCCAGGTGGACTCCCCTTTGGGCGGGGAACAGCTTGCTCATCTAATGCATGAAACGTTGCGCGAGCGCGATGCGCTCGTGGTCCTTGATGATGTGCAAGGAGAAGTCCGTTTTACAGAATTGGTGCAGCCATTTGCGGGAACCACTCCCCAGATTGTGGTGACATCGCGGTTGGCCTTTGGCGCATTTCCCCCAGAAGCTTTATGGGAAGTGCGCGAATTATCCAGCGACCACGCGGTTGATCTCTTTCGGCAATGCTATGGACAGCCAGTGGATGCTGATGAAGCCGCGCTCCTGCCCCAACTCGTTGCCGCGTTATATCACCATACGTTAGCGGTGCGATTGGCTGGTTGCTATGCTGCTGAATGTCAGCGCGATCTGGGCGAATTGTTGGCTGAACTTCGTGCCGATCCCCTGGCTCTGCCTGCCGAAGATCAAAATCGGATGGTGGCGCTTATTCTTGAAAAGAGTCTGCAAAACATCGAACGTATCCATCCCCTCTGCCGCCAGATCTTTACGGGCCTAGCGGCATTTGGCACCCCTGAGTTCAGTCGCGAAGCCGCTGTAGCGCTGGCAACGTATCTTGATCACCAGGCACCAGGCTTTGCGATTGATCGCTTAATCCGGTACGGCTTGCTAGAGGCGGCTTCGCCGCACGCTGGATCAGTCAAGGTACACCAAAGCCGCCTGCATCTGCATCCGTTATTGTATACCCTGGCGCTTCAACATTTCACCCAAGCAGACGGAGCGCAACAGCAGCCGCTCTACTCCACCATCTGTCGCTATTAAGCCCATCTGCTTGACCGCTATCCTGATGCGCAACTCGCTGATGTTGGGGTCGATGAGGCCAATATTCTCCAGGCACTCGACCATGCTCAACAAATCGGTGATGATGAAGGATTGGCGTGTCTGTGTGCCCGGATGGTGAGCTTTTGGAGTGCTGCCTGGCAGATCAAACCGCTGGTGCACTATCTGCCGTTAGGCATCGCCGCAGCGGAGCAGATGGCCAACCAGGTGCCAGCGGAAAGTTTGCCGGAGTGGCATGCGCTCCTTTTTCATCTGTATTACTGGCACGGGCATACCGAAAGTTCGCTTGGCAGCTTTGCTCGCTCGGATGCCGCTTACCAAAAAGGGCTGGAGTTGGTGCAAACGGGGATGCCAGGAGATGAACGCTGCGAATTGATCCGACTTGGCTTAGGACACAATGCGCGGGTGCGGGGCCATATGGAAGAAGCTGAAGCGTATTTTCGTCTGGTATTAGAGAACGATGGACGTTTTGCCAGTGGGGCACTCCTCAATATCGGGATCATCTTGCGAAACTTATATCAACTCGCGGCGGCACGCACCCATTTTGAAAATGCCTACGAACGTGCGCGCCGTCTCAAGCAGCCCTATCTCGAAGCCATGGCGGTGTATGAGTTAGGTCTCGCTGCCTTCAACGAAGAACATTACGAGCAAGCCCTGGATTACTATGAGCGGAGTAGGACACTGGGACAGCACCTCGGTGATCGGCGGATAGAAAGTTTGTGCATTACCGGCCTAGGTGAAGTGGCCATGCGCCAGGGCCATTGTCCACAAGCAAAAGAGCTGTTCAATCAGGGCTTGGTATTTGATCGAGAGATGCTCGATCAGATTGGCGAGGGCGTTGATTTAGTGCGGCTCGGAGAAGTGGCCTATTTAGAGGAGCGAGATGAAGCGGCCATCCATCTGGTTGAGGAAGGTCTCCCATTGTTACAACGCACCCAAAACCGTCGAGAAGAAGGCTATGCCTTGACGCTGCTCGCCAAGGTTCATTTACATCAGCGACGTTTCTACCAGGCCGAACAGTTGCTTCAGGCCGCGCTCGCCATTGATCAAGACACCAAAGATCGGCTGAGTCTTTGCATCGACCATAACCTCTTGGCGCAAGCCCTCGAAGGTTCAGGTCGGGTGCATGAAGCGGCCAAGCACCAACAGAAGAGTGAGCGACTCCAAAAGCAACTTGGCCTCAAATCGCTGCCCACATCTGGAAGTGCTACCCCCTATCAAGCAACGAGGCATACACGCTTCCTGGCAAAAATCCATGGGCGTGAGGGGTAAGCAGCAGTTGACTAAAATGTTTGCGGATATAATATTAAGCGTACCATGAGCAAAGAACCGGAGCGCTTTTTGCGCATCGGCTGGATACCTGGGATTGAATCCGTTTACGGTACGACGATGGATTCGGGCTGGCAAAATTTAGGCGTTGCGGGTGGGCAATGAATCACGCATTGCGCTCGCGAAAATTGAGGGTCAGCCGAGATACTTGTAAATGGGTGCCACTAACGCTAGTGGCACCCATTTACAAGTATCTCGGCTGACCCTCGAAAAGCGGCTACACGCTTTTATCCGCAGGTCGGCTATCTCTCCACGAACATGCGCGGTGAATC
>JACDGC010000071.1 GCA_013815535.1 Ktedonobacterales bacterium | reverse complement strand
GCCAGGATACACTGTCACAGGTAATCAACCACGACACAGCTTGATCCAAGGCGCAGAGCCAAATCGCAACAGTCTTGCGGCCATGAATTATGTCGCGGTTTGGCCATGATATTCTACGAGTCACAACAACGCGGATCTCAAATCCGCTACACGCCAACGCTACGGTTACATGCTGCTCGACCAGGAGCGATTCGGGACGGCGGCGAAAAACGCCCAGGCGCTGCTCGAAGAATCCCGCCGGGCAAGCTTTCCCATCTGGGCCGAAGCACAGCTCGTTGCGGGGCAGGCGCTCGCTCACGTTGGCCAATATCAGCAAGCCCAACACATCGCCCACCAGGCGCGCGAGGCGAAACCTGGGCTGGACCCCGAAATGTGGATCGGCGAGATCACCAACCCCAAGAACGTCCATCCCTTCTTTGGGGTCGTTGCTGGCGTGGCAGCTGAGAAATATTTGGATGCCTATCATGCGGCGGAGAGCGTACTGACGCTGATCGACACCGAGCAACCCGACAACCTGCAATGGCGGGTGCATGTCACGGCCATGCAGGCACGCGCCCTCTTTGGCCTCAATGATGTCAGTGGCGCGACCACCCTGGCTGCCGAGAGCTGGCGCAACAGCGTCGCTATTAACTCCCTGGTCAACCAGGCGCGGATCGAAAAGCTCTACCATGAGATGCGAAAAAAGTCCGGGAAACACGCCGGTGTCAAGAGCCTAGGCGAACTCATTGGCGTTCGCATCAACTGAGGCTTCAACAGAAACTCCGTCCCGTCGACTGACCTCACCTAAAAATATCCCCTGGTTAGCCCAGAGAACTCTCGTTTTAAAGACACAATCCTAGTGGTTTCCTCGGATCTGGGGATCTCGTTCAAGGACATTTCTCAGGGGGGAATCACCCCCGATTCAGGCGGCGGCCAAATATCCCCTCTCCTCCTGCTGCCTGGATGCTCAGAGGGGCATATACACCAGCATCTGCGGGGGAATGGGGAGATGGTAGGCATGACAGCACAGATGACACGTCCAGCACCGCCCAGGCCGCCAGATGTCTGGAGAATCTAGCGGCACCAGATGCTCCACAATTGGGCGATTCCACTGCCAATCTGACTGTTCTGGTCCCCGACTGACCGATTCCTGACAGCGTTGACACTGCCAGTCGTCGAGTTCATACACGGTGCGCGGATGAGGTGAACCGCCTTTGAGCTGATTACATTGTTGGTGCGCCAGCGCCAGATTGCTCATTCCTTTGGGGGGACCATGATGACTCAATGGGACGATGTGATCAATAGTGCAGGCACGTGGCCCCTCTCGTAACGTGGCCCTGACCAGTAGACCACACAAATAACATCGCCCCTTCTCACGGGTAAAAATGGCCTCACGCAGCGTCGGGCCGATGGACACATGGGGCGACGTTTGCCAGGCACCGTCCGGTTTCATCACGTAGGGAACATTCAGGGCGGCTTTGATCCAGCGAAACTGTACTAAGTAGGCCGCCTCGTAGGCCACGTAGAGACCTTCGTGGAGCATTGGTGCCTCCTCATAGTGCGGCGAATGTCTGCCCCATGGAGCAACAGACGTTCGCCAAAGACGAACGGGTTCTGTCACTCCATCAGAGCTTCACTATGAAGAAGCACCTGTCCTAACGCCCAAACGGGAATCGACCGATGATCGAGCCGCGTTCCCAGGCGAGCCCCTCTTGGGCAGACTGGTCAGTTATTTACTGCAAGGCGCATGGAGCGGCGCACGGGTCCTGCTCGCCTTCTCCCATTGAGGCTCGCCGATCATCACCAGAGAGCAAGAGCGCTGTCTGGAACAGCATCGGCGTCATGGGGGCGTGAACCCATTTGCGGCGCTACCCTCAGTATCGCATACCACTCACGGGTCTGGCCACCAAAGCCCGCGTAACGTCCAGCATGGGCAACGTCGCGGCGGGACTCCTTCATTCCTTGGGACTCCCGCGAAATGTGCAGCGCCCATGATTCACGCCAAGCATTGTTGTGCCTTGAACAGGGTGGACCAGCGACCCGGTGGGTGAGGTGCACCGTAATCATTGCCGTTTCTCCTGATGATGGGTAACCAATCGAATACCTACACGGTGAGCGCATACGCCTCATAATAAAGGCGCAGTGCTTGCTCAGGGCGAGCACTGCGCCTTTTGTTCTTACTCTGGGGCGATAATCTCTCTGATGGTCATGTCCGGACCACCATCATCCTCACCTGCAATCTCAGCGGGGGTATCCCACTGTATGCGGCTGGGGTGATCGTCGGGCATCCACTCACCAGGGGGTAGTGGAAAATATTGAGGCATCTCCTCTGGCATCGTGCTTCCCGCCTCTGCCAGAGTACGACGCACCAGCGCCCCCGTTTCTCGTGCCGCATCCGTGATAGGGAGAACTCCTCGAATATCATCACGCTGCACCTTATCTTGGACGAGGGCGCGTTGCAAGGTATTCGCCGCCAGTTCTAACTGTCCCATTCGGTCGGGCAAACTGCCAGGAAAGCCGCCTCGTTCGCGTAAGAGGTCCAGCTCGGTACGACCGGCATACAATCCGGCAAAATTCGCATCAATGAGGTCGGCATGCTGGTTGGGAGTAACGATGCCATAATAGACGACGATCTCATGCAGATCCCGGTCGGCGCGATCAAGTTGTGCGCGGTTCTGGGCGCGGAGAGTGCGTTCCTCCCCGAGGTCCATCACCGTCCTCCCAACACGCGCCAGCCACTCTTTGAACGGCTCCGCGTTCTTATGGGAAATTGATTGCACAATACGCAGCACACCCTCCTTATTCGCGCAGTCCGTACCCTGCATTTTTCCTGTCTTGGTCGGCATCGGGAGGGAAAGTACGAAATCTTCGTACTTTGCCCCCTCGCGTTTGAGCTTCCGCTTGAGATCGCTCCAATAGCGTTTGGCACTCGTCGTGTCGCTCAGGGGAACCATGCAATCGACCAGGCTATACCACCATTCGCCATCGTGCCATGTGCGTCGAATGGAAAAATTGAGAAAGAGGGCCAACTGCCCGCCGTTGTCACGGAGCTTTTCACTCATCTGGGTCCTCTGTGGCCGCTCCCGATTCCACTCGTTGAAACGGCGTGCCTCCTCGCTCAGTCTCTCAGATTCCGTCTCATCCATGTGTAGGTCTCCGTCGTTTGGCTTCTTCACTCATGACCTGCATCCTCCGCCAGCAGTGCAATAACCGCGTGCACTTCCGCCGCATTCTCCGCCCGGCACTGGGCAAGATAGGCCGACATATCCCCGCCGGGAAACGTATCGAACATATCACGGATGTGTGCGCTTTCTCTCCTGCGACGCTATCCTTCTTCCTCGCTCAGGGCGTCCAATTCGCGGTCCAACTCCGCCAGATCGTCATGGGCTGACGGGCCGTGTCTCGGACATTGCGGACAGGGATCGTATTGCGTCGAGTTGCTCAACCAAAAGGCGATGATGCCATCCTGCTGCTGCGGTGTCAGCCAGCGCTCCCGGCGGCCATCACGGGCATTCGTGGGCATGGCCATATGATCCAGATTTTCACGGTCGATCTGCGATTTGAGGGTTCCCGGCGACACGTTATGCAACTTGGCGAACGCCATCACTCGGATCAGGCCATTCCGATTGGCACGGATACCCGCACTGCCCGTAGCGGGGAAGGCAGGCCGTGCCGGGGATGGGTAGAGAGGCCGCTGGGCTACCGGAGCTGGCGGCGGTAGATAGATGGACGGCGGCGGCACTTCCTGCACAGCCGTCCCTTGCTGGCGTAGTTGGCGCTGCATGTCACGTACAATACTGCTCAGTTCCGCGACCTGGCGCTCCAGCTCAGTCGTGCGCCGCCGGGCGGGCCCAATGGATTGCTGATCGATGAGTCCTTGCAGATCCTGTTGTCGAACATAGTGCCGCCGTCGGGCACCGCGCGGACGCACCTCAGAAACCAATCGCCCCGTATTGATCCAAAATACCACGGTTCGCTCGGGCACCTGGCAGCGCAACGCGGCCTCGCGCGGGGTCAACCATTCGTCATCGCCATCGGTCATCGCCATCACCCCTGCTTTACTACCGTAGCTGCCGTAGTTTTTTGAGCAGTTACGGTATTTTATTTTCCAGTACTTGTGCTTTATTGCACGTGCCGTGGGATTTTTTACGGTAAATTCCGCAACTACGGTAGTATTGTTCAGCAGCTACGGCAATACTGAGCGCAATCACGGTATCTGCTGCTCATTTCTTACGGCAAGTACCGTAGTTCACTTTCTAGCATACACAGGCAGTGGCTCCTTGCCAAGCGGCATAGCTCTTTTGTCGCGGTGCCGCCCAATGTGCCAAACTCATCATGACGCCGTATAGAGGAGGTTGTATGCCAAAATCCCCGCACCCACCACTCGAACCAGAAGCGTACCACCAGATGCGCGCCGCTGCGGCTACCTTAGCCGAGCACCTCGGCGAGCAGGAATCGGGCGCGCGCTATCGTCTTTGGCAAATCATGCGCACTATGGGCGAGGAGGGCGCACTCGCACTGTTGCAAGAAGCCCAGGCCATCGAAGCCGCAGGCGGCCAACTCATCGGCAATGGCAGCCGACGGCGTACCTTCGGGGGCCTCTACTTTCATTTGGCGCGCGAACGCCTCACCGGGGATCCCGCCTATGACTGGATCTTCGCACGACCACCAGCGACCAAGAAGAAACCCGCATCCAATGCGCCAGCCCAGCCTGCTCCAATGGCCAGCGTTCCCTCAGTCCCCTTCGTCTGGACCGAACGCCAGGCGCTCATCGACGCCGCTATCCAGCAAAACGGAGGAAGCACCACCATGAAAGTCACCCTGGTTGGGGTAGAGGGACGGAAGCTGTCATGGAGTGCAAAGTAACCAATTAGCCGGCAATCTGAAGGGAAAGGCGCGTCGACATATCCAGGGAGAATCGGCCATAGGGATTGATATGGTGATACATCAAGGGCGTCAGCGCACGCAGATCCTCGGTGCCGAATTTGCCCTGCCAGCGGACATCTTGTAGCAACGCTTGAATCATCAAGGTATTAATGTAGACCAGGGAGATTTGGACGAGATGCAAGGACAACGCTGCTGCTTCCTGGTCATCCAACTGATTGGTCGCCATCTCCCCACTTTTGCCGTGGAAAATAAAGGAATTGGCTGAATTCCAATTCTCGACGACATTCAAGCCTTCGTGAATCTCCTGTCTGAGGGCCTCGGACTGCAAATACTGACACAGAAAAATGGTCTTCATGGCCTTCCCTAATTCGAGCAGCGCTTGATAGGTGGGGTGCTGCAAATTACTTTTCGTAAACCGGCGCAGGATCGTCTCCGCATCGGCGGTTCCCAGTCGTAACGCCGTGGCATATTTGATGATTTGATCGTATTGTTGCCGGATCAGATCCCAATTGATCGCACGGGTCATCACCGGCTCCAGATTGGGATACTGATCCGGCTTGCCAGCCGTCGGCCGATACAATTTCTGCGAGTGGATGGGTTTGAGTCGCGGCAAGAGCTCGAACCCCAGGACATGACAAAACGCAAAAGCAACTTCGCTTTGACCGTGAGAGTCGACATACTGCTTGGTTATTTGCATGTCCGTGCAATGACGCAGGACCCCTTCCATCATCGCCGCCACCTCCGAGGAGGAACAGTTCTTCACCTGCGAGTAAATACAGGTCGATTTCTTTTCGACGTGCCAATAAATCATGATGCCCTTGCCCCGATAGCGCACATGCCATTCGGTCATCAAATTTTGGTCCCAGGCGCCAAATTTTTTTGAGTCCGACGCACAGGCCGTCGTCCCTTCTCCCCACACCGACTCGTGGCGGATGCGAAAGATCGCGTTCACGAGATGGGCAATGGCCGCACGCAATTGTTCCTTGGTAATGTATTGGCGGCGCACATAGCGCAGATCGTCATAGGTCGTCTCCACATCTGCATCGACCAGGCGTTTGAGGCCAATATTCGTCCCCAATCCAAACAAGCAGAGCAACAGTCGCTTTTGCAAGACGTTGCGCGGCAGCGATTCCCGACTCGCCAGATTTGTAAAGAGATCGGTAAATCGGACCTGTAGATCGGTTTCTTTGAACACATCGAGCAGGTCCGTCATCATCCACTGCGCGCCCATGTCCGCTTTGAACCGCACCAGATTGCGGGGTGGCGCTTGTGGCGTCAGGGGCGACACGCGAATCCAACCATTGTGCTTTTTGAGAATCTTGACGGTCGTGTTTTTCGGCATGGATGCGTCGAGCGCAGACAGGGCCGTTTCGAGACGCGTTTGGATCGCATCAACAAAGGCTTGCCCATCGAGCGGCTGTTGTATTGCTTCATAGTAGTGGGTCCGCTTGCCCTCGAAATCCTGCGGCAAGTCCTGTTCAGGGTTGCGAAATTTCTTGGCCCCAACGACCCAGATTTCTTTGGTACGCACCCGATCCCGTAACGATTGCAGGACGCTCAATTCGAAACTGACCCGATTGACGCGTTCCTGCCCTTCCTCGTTGGTCTCAACGACAATATCGCGCCATTTGGCGGGGACGACACCCTCGATGGGGACCGTTTCTTCGGGTGGATAGAGGACGACCGAACTCTCCGCGTACTTGGTGAGGAGTCCCAATGCCTGGATCATCGGCCGATGCTGATCATTGTTGGAGCGAAATTCCAGCATTTCCAGGATCTGGGGCAGCATCTGGCGATAATGATTGCGATAAGAAGAGCGCATCACCGAGTGGACCTGCTGCCGGTAGGCAGGGGCATTCGCTTTGTACTCCGTGACCAGATCCTTGAGGGTCGTTTCACTCACGACCGGAAAGATCACATCTCGTACCGTTCCGTCGGGGTGGGTGAGGGCTGCATCAGCCAGACGAAAGAGGAGCGTTCCTTTGTTGGCAACGCGCTTGAGCTCCGTGACATAGGCCGTCTCCACTTTGTCTTCAGCACGGGCCACAATCCGATGCATCAAAAGTACGAGTAGATCCACCAGATTATCGACGATTTCTTGTTCGCGCTCCATCAGGAGGGCAGCCAATAAGGTGGCCCGTACCTCCTCGGTATGCGCCAGCAGTGCACTCGGTTTTTCCCCTTCGGCGCGTTGGCGGTAGCGATGCAACACTGCCGGTGCCACCTCGGCAAACAGATCCGCCGGCAGGCCCAGCGCGCGAATGCAGCGCAGTTTTGCCACTTCCCGCAGAAAGGTTTCTAATCCGACTCGTCCGGGATCCGTCCGCAAATCCTGGAGAGTCCGCGGCACCCACGCGGCGTTGGGAGCATCAGGGGCTGTTGATGGTGCGGGTTCCGGTTCGGATAATAATGTATCCATGACGGCACGATGTACCGGGGAGAGCCGGGCCGAGGTCCGTCGATAGAACGTCGTTTCGTATTGGCGCAGCGCAGAATCGATAAAGCGTTGGATGCGACCATCGGACGGTGGCTCAATCTTTTCAGTTTTACAATGGCGTAATAGCAGGTCTTTCAGATGATCCGGCCGTTGTTCGGTCGGCACTTCAGTGTTCAGAAGCCAAGCGGTGAGATCTTCCCCATCTTGCACCGTGGCTTCATGAAATCCGAGCCAGGTGCGAATCTCAGTTCGATGATATTTCGCAGTCCGGCTGTCCAAGCGATACTCGTTCCATGACGCTACGTCGACGCGGACCTGGCTGGCAAGGAACGACACGACGAGCAACGGAATGTCCTGCCTACCCCGAGGGAAACGTCCTTCGAGTTGAAAGTATTTCACGAGCACGGTGAATCCCAAGCGGGTGGCCCCGGTTTTATTGCCTACTTGGGTGAGTTCCTTCGTATTCAGGGTCCAATGCTCCACGAGTTCTTCCGGCGTCCACTGACGTTTCATCCCCTTCTTCCCCTCATCCTCACTTCACTCCTGGTTGCGTTCCCACTCCCGTGCTTTACGTTTGGCCGCTTCACGATTCTCCGCGATATAAATTTCGAGGCTACGCAAAGATTGATGGCCACTAAATTGTTTGAGTTCGACTTCGGTATAGCCGCGCGCCGCACGGGCAGTAATCGCGGTATGGCGCAGTTGATGCACATCCCAATCAGGCGTATAGTGTTTCCACAGCGTGTCCGCCTGGCGATACGAAAGGCGCGCAAATCCATCCGGAGTGACATCAGTTCGCCGTGGGTTTTTAGCCCGGCGATGGGTGACAAAGAGCGGTCCCGTGGTAGGATTACCACGCTCGCCCAAATAGGCATCAAGATAGCGGGAAATCTGTTTGGAGAAGAACACTTCGCGTCGGTATTGCCCTTTGCCTCGGATGACGATGCCACGTTCCGTCCAGTTGATGTCCTCGATGTCGATCGCTAGCGCTTCACGACACCGCAGCCCTCCTTCATAGATGAGCCAGAACAACGCGCGATCTCGCCGATCCCGAATGCTATGGAGCGTGGCATGGACATCAGCGGGATTGAGCGCTCGCGGAGGAAGACGCCGCTCTGGCAGACGTTCCTGCTGGGCCAGAGGATTCGACACAAGCCACCCTTGTTTCATGCACCATCCAATGAAGCTGCGCAACGCGGCGAATCGCCGGTTATAGGTACTGGGAGCGAGGTGCGCCTGAGCAGCCAGGTAGTCCGCGGCGATCTCTGGCGTCAGCGCAGCAACGGGTTGGTCGCCAATACGTCTGCGAATCAGCGCTAAATCTTGATCGTAGCTTTCGCGGGTACGGAGGCTAAATTGTGGGCGGCCAAGAAATCGGTCGAGCGCCGAAGCAATCGTGGAAGCAACCATATCATTAGTATCGCACATAATACGGAAAATATGCTATGATGCGAGTACCTTTCGGTTGAGTGGTTTCATGACACACCAGGGCAGTTATCGCACCTAATATCCCCTTAGCTGCGATAAGAAATTAAAAGGAAGATTGAAGTGTTATGTCTAAAATTGGAGACGTCTATAACGGAAACGAGAAGATTGGTGAGGTAATTTATAATGACCCAGAGAAATCGGGTCTCCGCTCTTTCTGATGAACTGAGCATGCTTGGTCATTTCTCTCCGATTCAGGCTGCTTGGCAAAGCAGGTGGTGTTTCAAGACGGAGAGACCTGCTCGTCCATAGAGTTGGCGCTTGACGGTTTTTATCCGATTCACTTGGCCTTCCACGGGTCCCTGGCTGAAAGGGCATTCGAGCGCTGCGGCGACCGCCGCATAGTCTCGGCGTATCCCGCCAGCGAAACCCATCAACTCCGGAAGCGCACTGTGCTCTGCTTCGGTTAACCAGCGATCGAGGCGCGAACGATCTCGTTGAGCGAGCAGGTCTTTGAAGGCAAGAAGTGCCTGTTGTATACGCAGCAAATCAGGGCAACGCTGCACGCACGCTTCGAGCTGTGCCTGTTCGGTCGCCGTGCAGTCGGTCGGGGACTTCCAACCGATCCATCGCAGACGCCGTGGGGAGAGACGACGCTGCGGTTGGGGGAGGGTCGTGGGGGTGGCAATGGGGGCTTTGGGGGGACGCCCCTTTTGCCCTGGTTCAGTACGCCATTGTGCAAGGTAGCGACGCAGATAATGGGAGGAACAGCGAAATCCTTGTGCACAGATGGCTTCCCACAGGACATGCGTATTCTGTTGTCCCGCTTCCCATTGGGCGCGTAAAAACGGCAGATACGCGTCAATGGCACGCACTCGCTCACGCGAGACGGAGGCGGGGGCAGTGGCCGCACGCTGATAGGTAATAACGGTTCCACGCGCTATACCGAGAATCTGGGCAATATCCTGCTGCGAGTGCCCTTGCTGGGTCAACTCCTGAATGGTCTGATACCGCTGCGCTCGTTGCGTGGCACGTTGCTCTTGCAGGTGGCGTTCAGCGCGTGAGACCGGGGCCGCACTCGGCAATGAAGGAGCAGATGCCTCCTGGAGCAAGGCCAGATGACGGTGAATGAATCGCTCGAGGCAATCGCCTGCATTCACCAATAAATGGAAGCGATCAGCGACTTGCACGGCTTGCGGCGCCCCGCGGGTGGCCGCTTGGGCATATTCGCCGGCCCGATCACGACTGATCACGCGCACCTGCGGATGCCTCCGGAGCCAAGCCTCAACGGTTGCTGTCGTGCGATCGGGGAGCAGATCAAGAATGTGGTGCGAATCCAAGTCGACAATCACCGTCCCATACGTCTGGCCCCGACGAAACGCAAAATCGTCAATGCCAATATGCGTGGGTTGGCTTTCCACCGGGAGCGGCAGTGCCGCCAACTGGCGGCGCACCGTCGTCACCGAAGTCGGCAGGTGCAAGAGCCGCGCTAGGCGTGCCGCCGCTTCATGCGCTGAGACGACACTCAACGCACGCAGGGCTTGGCGAAATCGTTCGCTGATGCGTGCGCGGGGCAGGATAAAATGGGCAAACCGTTCGGTAAAGATCTGGCGCGGGCATGTCCCCTCACGACAGAAAAATCGCCGGGTCGTGAGATGGATCTGTACCGCATAGTTGCCACATGGGACATCGCGAAACGTCCGTTCGTAGGAACTATGTTGTGCTGCTGAGGCGCTTTTACAAAGGGGGCAAAGGGCGTGGGGACCAACCGATGCGATCAGGAGATGAAGCGTAGCCTCAGCGAAATAAAAGTCGGTGATCACCAGACCATCGGGGAGGGAAAGGAGGGTTTCTGCTTGCATCTTTGGAGGATATCACAAGAAGACCAATGTGACTCGTAGAATATCATGGCCAAACCGCGACATAATTCATGGCCGCAAGACTGTTGCGATTTGGCTCTGCGCCTTGGATCAAGCTGTGTCGTGGTTGATTACCTGTGACAGTGTATCCTGGCC
>JACDGC010000815.1 GCA_013815535.1 Ktedonobacterales bacterium | reverse complement strand
CCCCCTCACCCACTTACCCCCCGCTTTTGCCGCGTGGGAAGACCTGGCCAGCCAGATCCCCGCCCTGTTAGCGGCGGGGCGTTTGCGCCAATCCGTGGACCAACTTCCCCTGGTGGATGCCACCCCCCTCGCCACGGCTGCCGAGCGCGAGCGTGCCATGCTGCTGCTCGCCTACCTGGGGCACGCCTTCGTCTTTGGCGAGGCCCCCGTGGCGACCCGCATCCCCGCCCCCATCGCCATCCCCTGGCACCACGTGGCAGCGCAGCTTGGGCGTCCCCCCGTGCTCTCCTACGCCTCACACATCCTCAACAATTGGCGACGCTTCGACCATGACCAACCGATCACCCTCGCCAATCTTGCCCGGCTCGAACACTTTCTCGGCGGCATGGATGAAGATTGGTTCGGGATGATTCACATCGCCATCGAGGCCCAGGCTGGCCCAGGCATCGCCGCGCTCGTCGCCGCGCAAGATGCCGTCGCCCAGGCCGACGTCACGGCCAGCATCGCCGCCCTCACCCAGGTCGCCGACGTCATCGGCGCGATGCTCGTCGTCTTCGCGCGCATCACCGAGCGGTGCGATCCAGCCATTTACGCGTTGCGCATTCGCCCCTTCCTCTCGGGCTGGCAAGATAACCCCCTCCTACCCGCGGGCGTGCGCTACACGGGCGTCACCGCCTTCGCTGACCAGCCACAATTTTTTCGGGGCGGCTCCGGCGCGCAAAGTGCCATCATCCCCGCCCTCGATGAAGGGCTGGGGGTCGCCTTTGACGACAACCCCTTCGGCAAATACATGCACTCCCTGCGCGTCTACATGCCGCCTCGGCATCGCGCCTTCATCGCGGCCCTGCGTGCGCGGCCATCCATCCGCACCTTCACCCAGGATCATCGCCACCACGAACGCCCGCTCGTCGCCGCCTATAACCGCTGCCTCGTCGAGCTTGCCCGCTTTCGCCGTGAACATCTCCGTTTCACCGCGCAATATCTCCACAGCGCGCGGCAAGCCGAGGGAGCCGCCCCCATCGAGGTCGGCACGGGTGGCACCCCCTTCATGGCCTACCTCAAGCAGCACGTTGGCGAGGTCACCGAGCATCTCATCCCCTAAGCCCATGCACGAGTGGCCCACGGCAAAAGCTGCCATGGGCCACTCGTCTCTGTTTCACCCGCGCGCTCATCAGCAGGCCAGCGTTGCCTCACGTTGGCACGCGGCCAGGGTTCCCCGTTGGCGGCGCGGGCTGGTCTGGCCGCCCGCTGATGCGCGACGCGCGAAAGACACCCGTTCCCGCTGGCGAGGCTGGCTCCACCTGGCCCCCGTTCGCGGGCACCCCACGTGCCACCGCGCCCAATTCGTGGTCCAAGATGCGCCGAATGATCGCCACGGCGGCGGCATACGTCCCATCCATCCCAAAATAGTTCAGGCTGCCCGCCCCCAGATTCTTGCCCCGCGTGAAGGGCGTATCCGACGCATAATGCATCATGCCCAAATCGAACGGCATCTTCGTGAAATTGATGTTCTCGTTAATTGGGTAGCGCGTCGAATAGATGTCCTCATACACTGCGTCCAGGTACGGTCCCCCCTCCATCTCGATCACCGTGAAGTTGGTCGCGTAATACAGATCCAGATACTGCCGATTCTGCAAGAACGTCCCCTTGCTCGACACCGCCCGCTGATTATCCAGCACCGATCCATACACCAGATAGCGGCTGATGTCGCCTGGGCTGAAACAGTTATCCAGCCAATAGGTGTTCTGGCTATGTTCATCAAAGACGACGTTTGAGAGCATCACATCGCCCACGCTCGCGTTCAGCGTCGCCGCCTTGCCCAGGATGTAGACGCCACGCAGATCCGTCACATTCGTCATGATTTCGCGCAGCACCCGATACGCCGCAATCCCCAGCGGATAGTCGATGTTGAGGATGATCCCCCGCGCCTCGGCCATGCGCTCGAAGCCCGCCACCCGCGTCCGGTCGTCGATATCCCCCGGTCGCACCTTGGCCAGATCGATCACCTGCGCGTCGATCTCCATCCCGTGCCGCGCCCCGATGTACCAGATCCCCCGCTCCTGCTCCTCCACTGGTCGCGCCCGCGCATAGTCGCGCCCCGCCGCCGTCCGCGCATATTCCCGCGCCGTGTAATACAGGAAGTTATTCCAGTTCCCCGCTGAGTTGCCCTCTTTCAGCTTGCGGCACTCTTCGGCCAACGTCGGGTCCGCCCCCGACAACGCGAAGCGCGTCAACTCCTCTTGCC
>JACDGC010000814.1 GCA_013815535.1 Ktedonobacterales bacterium | reverse complement strand
CACCCCGTCAGCGCGAGCAAGACGCCGCGCCGCGCCATAGCGAGCCCTGGCCGGACTGGTCATATCCCTCCGCGCCACGTCAGTGGGATGCGGCCCATGGTCGCCAAGCTGATCGATATGACGATGCCCCGCCACCACGGCGCGACCGCTATGCCGCGGGTCCCCCGCCGCCCCGCCCTGCCCACCATCGCCCAGATCACTCCATTGGCAAATATAGCGAGCGGCAACGCACCGATGCTTCGTGGGATTACCGGATGCAACGGATGGCCGCCTGGTGGGGCGAAGAAGAAGAGGATGCCGCCGCCGTCTCACTCATGCCTGAGGTGGGGCGGCGTCTGACACCGGGGTCGGCCAAGCAGCGCGGTCGGCGGGGCGGATGGCTGGCACGTCGCTGGCGTTCAGGACGCGGCGCGCGGGCGGTGATCATCGCGCTGGTGATGACCATCCTGTTTGGCGTATGCGCGCCGGGGGCATTCCTGGCGCGGGCTGCCTTTGCTGCCTCGGATGGCTATAACCATCTGACCAAAATCGAATTGTTAGTCAACCAGGATGGCGTTGCCGCCCTCTTGAATCCGGCGAATCAGGATACCATTCAAGGCCATTTGGCGGCAGCACACACCGACTTCGTCACCTTGGCGCAGACGTTGGGGATGGGCGACGCGGTGGTCAGCCGTAACGGGGGTCTGCGCAATCTGGTGCGCCTGACGCACTTGGCCGTGGATATGACGGGCGCGGGGCAAGATCTGCTGACCGTTGCGACATCGACGCTGGCACCCTTGCTGAACGATCCGTTCGCCGCCAGCACGCCGACGGGGCTGCAAGCCACGGCACTGCTGGCCGCCCATGCGCGGCTGGCGGATGCAGACGCCGCCATGCGCGATGCCGCCGCCATTGCCCCCACCATCACCGATGAGGGGTTACCCGCCGCGCTGGGTCCACACGGCAAGTTGGGGAAACTATTGGGGCGCGTCGGCGATATTGCGCAGCTGGCCCATGCCTTCAGCATCTTGCTGGATGATGCGCCCGCGCTTTTGGGCGTCGGCACCCCCGCCACATATCTGTTGCTGGCAATGGATCGTTCCGAGTTACGGACCGGGGGCGGCTTCATTGGGAATTATGGCATCCTCACGCTGCAAGACGCCCACCTGCAACAGACCCACCTGCAAGATACCTATGTACTCGATGCCGCGTATTTCGCCCGCACGGGCCAGCAGCCACCCGCGACGTATCCCTGGTGGCCCTACCACGGCGCGTCAGCCGTCTATGGCTGGGGACTGCGTGACTCGAACCTTTCGCCGGACTTTCCCACCAATGCCCGTGCGGCGATGGGCATCCTCAATGCCGTCGGGACGGACGCCGCTTTGCGTCCGACTTATCCCCTTCAGGGGACGGTGGCCATCACCTCCGTGGTCATGGCTCAGATCATCGCGACCAGCGGTGGTACGTTACGTTTGCCGGAATATCCGAAGCACACGCTCACTCCCACGAATCTGGATGATACGATTCATTGCTTCCAATTAGGAGCGTGCCGCGATGAAACGCCTACCCTGCAACGTGGTGACACAGCCAGCAGCGACCGGAAGCGCTTCACGGCCTTTCTGGGGCAGGCCTTGGTTGACCGCGTGCGGCATATGCATGGCGACCAACTGAAAGCCTTCATGAAACTGATCTTCACCGATATCGCGGCGAAGGACATCCAACTCTATTTTGCCAATCCGCGCGCTGAGGGCGTGTTGCTGGGGGCAAATTATGGTGCGGGGCTGGCGGAGGGCACCGACACCTTCTTTGTGACCGATACGAATATCGGGGGGAACAAAGCCAATGCCTATGTGACGCAGGACGCCGAAGATATCGTCACGTTGCTTGCAGATGGTTCGGCGTTGCACCATCTACGCCTCCACACCGTGTATGCACGCCAGGGGCCGCTCTATGAAGGCTCGACCGGGCAAACCAGCTATTGGGACTATCGCCGCATATACTTCCCCACCACGGCACGCTGGCTGGGCAGCGCGGGAGTCACAGGCGGCTCGGGGCGGCATCAGTTGGGGCTGACGACGCGCAGCGACGTGGCGGCGCGGCATATGTTTGGCGCGGCGCTCACCATCGACGATGGCACCCAAGTGAATAACTGTCGGCCCTTCCCCAAAGCCCCCATCACCCAGCCATGGAACTGTGCTCCCCAGATGCGCGATACGTATTATTATTGGCAAACACCGCATGCCTGGCAGTTGGTCAATGGGCAAGCCCACTAC
>JACDGC010000813.1 GCA_013815535.1 Ktedonobacterales bacterium | reverse complement strand
GCCCAAAGCCCGCACAAACGTTTCGGCAGCGTGAGGCCCCCATTGCTGGGCCTGGGCCGTGATGGCCGCCCGGTCGTCGCCATGGCGAATGAGGTCGCCCGCGCCATAGGCCGTCAGGGCGACATCGCGCCACCAGGGCAGCCACAGTTCGATGACGCGTTGGGCGGATTCTTTGTTGGTGGCATGGGTGCCCGCCGCAGTGATGCGCTCAGCCCGCCCCACATGGGTGAGGGTGGCCAGGTCACGCAGCAGTTGCCGCCGCTCTTCCAGCGCTTCGGGCTGCTCCAGTGCGTCGATGGCCCAACCAGGTCGTCCGCCACTGAGGGTGGCCAGGTCGCGCGCATGCGCCGCGTCGGTGTCGCCACGCGCGGCCAACGCGGCGGCGAGTTCGGCGGGCGCGACGGGTTGCAGCGGCACCTGTTGGCAGCGCGAAATGATGGTGGGCAGCAAGAGATCGGTGCTGACACAGGTGAGCATGATCATCGCATTGGGGGGTGGTTCTTCCAGCACTTTCAGCGACGATTGCAACGCGGGCAACGTCAGCAGATCTGCATCCGGTACGATGAAGATGCGTTTGCGCCCCTCGGTTGGCTTCAGCGCGACATCTTCGATCAATTCGCGGATTTGCTCGATGGAGTAATGAGCTTTATCTTTGGGTAATTCGACGTGCAGCACATCGGGATGGTTGCCATGTTCGACCTTGCGACAGGCCACGCACTCGCCACACGCCCGCCCCACCGTTTCGGCCCGCGCCGCGCATTGGATGGCCTGGGCAAACGCCAGGGTGAGGGTGCGTTTGCCGATCTGGCTGGGTCCGGTGATCAGATAGGCGTGGCTCACCTGCCCCGTGGCGATGGCCCGTTCCAGCCAAGTCACCTGACGGGTATTTCCAATGAAGCTCCCCAAAAGGTCCACGGTCGCCATCCCTTATGCACTGTCTCTTTCCAGGGTATCACATCAGGTGCGCA
The DNA here is from genome assembly GCA_013815535.1 of Ktedonobacterales bacterium. GTDB lineage: Bacteria > Chloroflexota > Ktedonobacteria > Ktedonobacterales > JACDGC01 > JACDGC01. The sequence goes on along the minus strand of JACDGC010000813.1, from coordinate 1,287 downwards.
TAAGTCAGGCGCGATCTGTCGCGGTTGTGTCACAATATTCGCACACCAGCGCCTGGACGCTTGTTGTGGCCCCGCGTATCTTGAAGGTGTCGGGGGGATGGACCCCGGCGGATGGCGAGAGGATGGCCATCCGAAGGCACCCCTTCGCGGGGGCGCTGCGCCGCACGCATGCCCGATGGATGGGGCAATTGCGTGCGGCGTTTTTTCATGGGCGTGGTACGATGTGCGCAACAGCAGCATCCCCCCTCAGGAGGCACTACGCCCCATGCTCGACCTCGCGCCACCGCTCTTTGTGCGCGCCCCCGCGAAAATCAATCTGACCCTGGATGTCTTGGGCAAGCGAGCGGATGGTTACCACGAGTTAGCCTCCGTCATGCAAACCATCGACTTGACGGATACCGTAGCACTGTGGCCCGCGCCAGAAGGCGAAGTGACGCTTGACTGCGACCTACCGGATCTGGGTGGGCCAGATAATCTGGCATTGCGGGCGGCATTGGCCATCCGCGCTGCCACAGGCACCACGAGGGGCGTGCACATCGAACTGCACAAGGTCATCCCCATGCAGGGTGGGCTGGGGGGCGGCAGCAGCGATGCCGCCACCACGCTGTGCGCGCTCAATGCCTGGTGGCACCTCGGCCTCAGCGACGCCCAATTGCTCGCTCTCGCGGCAGAGCTTGGCTCGGACGTACCCTTCTTCATCGTGGGGGGCACGGCGCACATCGCGGGGCGTGGGGAATTGGTGACCAAACTGCCCGACATCACGCCGCTGTGGTTGGTGGTGGCGAAGCCGCCCGTGGGTGTCAGCACGCCCGCTGTTTTTCGCGCGCTGGCCCCGGCGGACTATTCCCCTGGCACTGCAACAGCCGCCCTGGAGGCGCACATCCGCGCGGGAAGATTGCCCAACCTGAACGACGCCACGCTGCACAATGCCCTGGAAGACGGGGTGCTGCGCAATTATCCCGCAGTGGCGACCACACGTGCCGCCCTGATGGTGGCAGGCGCACCATGCGTGCGCATGAGCGGCAGCGGACCCACACTCTATGCGCCCTTCACCACGCTACACGCGGCGGCGCAGGTGCACCAAGCGGCCCAGGCAGCGGGGGTGCAGGTCTGGCTGACGCACACGACCGCCCCCCGGCTGTAACAAAGAGGCGCTAAGAAACCTGAATGCTGGTCGCCGCCACCTGTTGATAGCCATCCGCGTAGGCAAAGAAGGTGAAGCGATTATCAACGGCATAGGACGAGAGATCGGACCCTAAGAAAAACGTGCTGATGAAGGTGCCGTCC
>JACDGC010000812.1 GCA_013815535.1 Ktedonobacterales bacterium | reverse complement strand
GTGTCGGCTCGTGCACCACTCGGGCACCGGCTGCCTGAGCCTGGGCGGCGGTGTCGTCATCGCTGCCGTTATCCACCACCACGATGTCCGTGATGCCAGCTTCGAGCAGGCTGGCGCAGGTGCGCAGCCGCCGCACCACCGCGCCGATGATGGCCCCTTCATTGAGCGCGGGAATGATGATCGTCGTTGTTGGCTCCATCGCATCCTTCTTTTGACGCTTGTTTGTGGATTGCTCGCTTATACCCGTGAACTATCCCGCACGATCGCATCGGTGCGGGGCGCGGTGGGTATGGGTGATGATGGGAGCGGCGTTCCCACTGGCAATGTGAAACGCACTAACGTTCCCGGCATGGCATTGTGGGCGTCGATGCGTGCCCGCCAAGCGGTCGGCAATGGTGAGAGGGCTGTGATGGTGCCCCCATGTGCCTCGACCAACCCCCGTGCGATGGCGAGCCCCAGCCCAGTGCTGCCGGGGGCGTGCCCGATGGCCTCGGGGTCGCGCTGCCGCGACGCCTCGCCACGATAGGCTGGCTCGAAAATGTGCGGCAGATCGGTCGCCGTGATGCCCTCGCCGCTATCCGCGACTATTACCATGATAGCCCCCTCTTCGGCAGCCGCCTGGAGCGCGATGACGCTGCCAGCCGTCGTATGGCGTAGCGCGTTCTGGGTCAGATTCGCCAGGACACGATAGATCTGGCGGGCGTCGGCCCACGCGGCAGGCATGCCTGGCTGCACCTCACCCATGAGGCGGATGCCCCGCTGGGCGGCCTGCTCGCGCATGGTTTCCATCGTATCGGAGATCAAGTCACCGACGCTCACCCAGGCAGGCACCAGCCGGATCGCGCCTGATTCGATGCGCGAGATCTCGAACAGGTCATCGATCAGCGCGCTCAGGTGTTGCAGCTCAGCCCGGATGGCATGGTGGTAGCGCGCGACGATGGCAGGGTCATCGACCACCCCATCGTCGATGGCTTCGAGCATGGCGCGCATCACCGAAAGGGGGGTGCGCACATCATGCGAGATCGCCGCGATCACCCCTCTGCGCTGGCCTTCTGCCGCGTCGCGTCGCGCGAAAGCCTCTTGCACGCTGGCCGCCATGTGGTTGAAATCTGCGGCCAACTGGGCGAACTCGCGTACGCTGCCAGTTGTGGTTTCTGGCAGCCGCACGGTGTATTCGCCCGCCGCCATGCGATCCGCCCCCGTGGTCAGTTGCTGGATGGCCTGGGTCATCGGTGTCAGCAAGGATTGGGAGAGCACCAACGCGATGCATACCCCAAAGCTCAGGAAGGCGATCAGCACCTGGGCATCTTCCAGGGAAATGAACATCAGTTGCGCCGCAGCCATGGTATTGAGGGCGATCACCATGGCCGCGACGAGGGAAGGAATGGCAAACTTCACTGCCAGGTTGCGCAATTTCACGGCATCCGCCAGCCAAAAGGCGCCCGCGCCAATGCCGAGCGAGAGCACCCCGCTGACGATGAGGCACAGCGTCAACTGGGCGACATGCCCTGGCGAGGGGCGCAGATCGAGGATCAGCCACAGCAGTGCCAGCCCTAAAGAGGCCGCCATCACCACCAACCAGCGCAGCCCCAGCCGCGCCCACACTGGCAGCGTTGGGGCGCTCATAGTTTCGTCTTTGTGCCTGGGCATTGCTGGGCCTCCTGCTTGCCCTTATGGCTCGAATTTGTAGCCGACGCCCCACACGGTGCGCAAATGAGTGGGTTCGGCGGGGTCGTGTTCGACTTTCTCGCGCAGGCGGCGGATGTGCACCGTCACCGTGCTGGCGTCGCCAAAAAAATCATAGCCCCACACGGCATCCAGCACTTGCTGACGCGTGAAGACTTGATTGGGATGCCGCGCGAGAAAAAGCAGCAGATCGAATTCTTTGGCCGTCAGGTCGAGGTAGGCATCGCCGCGCTGCACCCGCCGCAAGGCTGGCTGGATGATCAGCCCCGCACTGTGGATGATGCCATCATCGCGCACCATCGCGGGCACGCTGGCTGCTTCGGCGCGGCGCAACACTGCCGCCACCCGCACCACCACCTCGCGCGGGCTGAAGGGCTTGGTCACATAGTCATCGGCCCCCACCGCGAAACCCACCAGCCGATCCTCCTCTTCACCGAGGGCGGTCAGCATGATGATGGGCACGGCGGAGGTCGCTCGAATCGCGCGGCAAACCGCGCGCCCATCCATCCCCGGCAGCATCAGGTCCAGCACGATGATGTCGATGGGCTGTGAGGCCACCAAGTGCAGCGC
>JACDGC010000811.1 GCA_013815535.1 Ktedonobacterales bacterium | reverse complement strand
GCCACAGGCATGGCTACAGATCCTCTTTCTGGGGATTGGCGGGAGTATGCTGGCACTGAGCGCGCGGCTTTGGCGTCAGATGGCAAAAGTCGCGCCAGGCGCACGCCTATCCGTGCATCAGCGCTAATGCGCGGAAGCATCACCCCCTGGCATCGTCTGCGGTGTTTACACAGGGTAGGCATTCACAGGGAAAAGAGGAGCAGTGTTCCATGACCATATGGTGCGATGCGACGGAAGCCGTCGCGGAGATTAAAGACGGCCAACGAATCTTCGTGCAGGGAGCCTTGGCGACGCCGACGCCCTTGCTCGCGGCGCTGGTCGCGCGCGGCCCGGAGCTGCATGACGTGGAGATTACGCATCTGCACACCTATGGGCCAGCGACTTACACCGATGCCGAATGGGCGGGGCACTTTCATCTGCGGGCGCTCTTTGTCGCCGACAACACCCGCGCGGCGGTGCAGGCGGGCCGGGCTGCCTATGCCCCCGTCTTCTTGCGCGACATCCCTCCGCTGTTTGCGCACCTGGGTGAGCTGCCCATTGATGTCGCGCTGGTGCAGGTTTCGCCCCCCGATGCCCATGGGTATTGTTCGCTCGGCCCTTCGGTGGATATCACTCGCGCCGCCGTTGACCACGCCCGCACCGTCATCGCGCTGGTGAATCCCCAGATGCCGCGCACCCATGGTGATACCTTCGTCCCCCTCAGCCGCATCGACCGCGCGGTGCACTGGGACGCGCCACTCTATACCCTCGCGCCCGCGAAAGCCGATGCGACGCATCAGCAAATCGGGCGCGCTGTGGCCGCGCTGGTGGAAGACGGCGCGACGTTGCAACTGGGCATCGGGGCCATCCCAGACGCGGTGCTGGCGGCGCTGACTGACCGCCGCGACCTGGGCATCCACTCGGAAATGTTCGCCGATGGCGTGGTGGATCTGGTGGAGCGCGGCGTCATCACCGGAGCACGGAAGAGCCGCGACCGAGGCAAAATCGTGGCCAGCTTCGTCATCGGCTCGCAGCGCGTGCTGGATTTCATCGCGGATAATCCCGTGGTGGCGCTCTATCCATCGGACTATACCAACGATCCGCAGATCATTCGGCAGTTCACCGGGATGGTGGCCATCAACAGCGCCGTCCAGGTCGATCTGACAGGCCAAGTCTGTGCGGAATCCATCGGGCCACGGATGTATAGCGGCGTGGGTGGTCAGCTAGACTTCATGTCAGGGGCGGCACGTGCCCCGCATGGCAAGCCGATCATCGCGCTCGCCGCCACCGCGACCCCACGCCACTTGCCCCAGCAACTGGCCTATGGGGAACTGCCGCCCATGGCGGGGCACATCTCGCGCATCGTCCCCATGTTGGCCCCCGGTGCGGCGGTGACGACGACCCGTGCCCACGTGCACTATGTGGCCACAGAGCATGGCGTGGCCTATCTGCATGGGGCCGATCTGGCAGAGCGCGCCCGGCGCTTGATCGCCATCGCCGCGCCCGAGTTTCGCGAGCCGCTCGAACGCGCCGCCTATGACATGCACCTCTTCAACGACCACGGTCCCTAGGGCGGTGAGAAATCTGCCCGGAATTGTGAGGAAGCTGTGTCGCCCCCGTTGCCGTTGTGAGTCAGATGAGAGCATGCCACGGCACACTAGGGGTAGGTGCAGGCGGCATTGAGCGTGCTGCCCTATGGAGGTACCCACACATGAACACCATCCAGCAACGTCCGACTCTGTGGCAGCAAGCGATGTGCGCAGGGCTGCTGAAACTGCAATGCCGCCTGGCCCAACTCGATTGGGTGGCACCACTCACGCGCGCGGATGTCCGCGCCCAGTGGCCAGCATTCCCCCAATATGCCTATCTGCGGTTGCCCGCCGCCAAACACTTCGCCAGCGCCGGAGAAGTCGTGCGCGCGCTGTTGCAAGCCGAACTGTGCGAAGTGGATGACCTGCCAGATGAATGGCGCGTCATCTCGTATGGTGGACCCCCAGGCTGGGGCGTCGATCCCTTGATCGGTGGGGAAACGCAAGAAAGCGGCAGCGCCACCGACACGGCAGCACCTTGGCTAGCACAGGCAGTGTCGCGCAGCTAGCCCTTCAGAACAGAAAGGAAGCCCCCTTGATGAAAGCCTTCGTGATGCGCTCTTTGGAGCATGTGGGATTTATGGAGAAACCCATTCCTGTGCCAGGGCCACTGGATGCCGTCATCAAGACGACCCGCGCGCTCATCTGCACTTCAGATTCCCATACGGTGCGGGGAGCCATCGGGCCA
>JACDGC010000810.1:1910-2257 GCA_013815535.1 Ktedonobacterales bacterium | reverse complement strand
CCAACGGTGATCACTCAGGCGAACCGCTCGCTCGCGCAACTCGTCTATGAGACGATCTATCCCACGGGCGCGCAGGTGTTGCCCGTGATCCAGATGGACCATTTCGCGGGCATCATCACGCTCACCGAGATCAACAAGCATCCGCAAAACCAATGGGATCAGATTACGGTGGGTCAGGCGATGGTGCCCGCCGCGCAGTTGCGCACCGTCCAGCCCGGTCAGCCCATCACCGAGGCCCTCCCGCTGATGGTCGGCCCCGAGCACGATCTGGTGCCAGTAGTGGATGGCGATGAACGCCTGGTTGGCGTGCTGACGCGTGTCAACATCTTGCGCTTGATCGAAACACG
>JACDGC010000810.1:0-1900 GCA_013815535.1 Ktedonobacterales bacterium | reverse complement strand
AAACACGTCGCATGCTGAATGTGCCCCATCCAGGCAGGCAACAGTCGGGTGATGCAGCCGCTATGCCACCCCCGGTGGATGACCGATCTTTGCCGCGCGCGAGTTGAGTGACCCCAGGCAAGAGCAGCTCGTTTTTCGAGCTGCTCTTGTTTTCATCTCAATACACAGGCTATTTTTGTTCTATTTCAACGGTGACCTTACGATAATGTAATGGTAGTTTGGTTCAGTTTGTGTTAAGCTGCGAAAAGTGCGCGGCTGCAGGATGTGAGCGCGTCCGTTTTCAGGCACCTTGCTGAGATATTAGCAAGCCCTTACCAAGAACATCGGCGAAGCTTCGCAACGAACATGATGACCTTCAGGGACGCAAGGGCATGCTGGCAGCTCTTCCGAAAGAAGGAGGCATGTGTGAAAGATTTTGGCGCAGGGGCCACCATCCTCCTCATCGATGACGACCCCCATCTGTTGCCGGTCTTAGAGATCATGGTGCAAACGTTCACTCAGTGCCGCGTCGTGACCGCAGTCGATGGGGTGGCCGGGCTAGAGCGCGTGGCGGAGACCATGCCCGATTGCATCGTGGTGGATGTGAAGATGCCCCATCTGGACGGGCACCAGTTTGCCCGGGCACTGCGGGGTGACCCCGCGACGGCGGAGATTCCACTGATCATCCTCACGGCATTGGTGCAGGATGCCGAGCGCTTCGCGGGGATGGCGACGGGCGCGGATGTTTACCTGACCAAGCCCGTTCCCCCGCAAGAGCTATTGGCGGCGATCCAACGCGCCGTCACCATCACCGCCGAGCAGCGCAATCAACGCCTGCAAGCGCTGGTGGAGGCCAGTGAACAACGGCATAGTGACGTGCCACCGAAAGGGGCGCCGACCCGATGACCGCAGTGCCTGATACCGATTTAGTCGTTTTAGATGCCTTTGATCGCGAGCGCGGTCTGCGCCTGGCACGCTTAGTGACCCTGATGTTTGGTGGCGGCATCGCGCTGGTGAGCCTGGCCTTGTTGGTTGCTGGCTTGCTCAGTGGCAGCTTCGCCACGGCGGTCTTTACGACGGTCTTTGGTGCCTGTCTGGCGGGTTTGGCTTGCTATGCGTTGGCTTGGTGGCTGGTGGGCCGCAAGCAACTGCGGCTGAGCGCGACCTGCCTTTTGCTTGGCTTCGTCGGCATCTTGGCAGCCATTCAGGCGACGCATGGCAGCAGCGCGGGGCTGGATGCGATCGTGGTGGGCATCTTTGGCATGTATGGCATCCTCTGCGCGCTGGCGGGGGTGCTGGTGGATTCGCGGTATATGTTCGCCAGCGCGGTGGCGGCGAATCTGCTGGCTGGCACGCTGTGCTTTGCCCTGCCGCACGCCTCGCTGGGCATGGCGGTGATCGTGTGGGTGATCGTCTCGCTCGAAGCCTGGGTGGCGGTGCTGCTGACGTTCGGCGCGCAGACGCTTTACACCCAGACGGCGCAAGAGTTGGGCAACCTGCGCGTCGCCATCGAGCGGGCGCAGCGCCTGGATGACTTGAAAAATCAGTTCATTCGCAGCGTCAATCATGAACTGCGTAACCCCATCATGGCGTGGTATAGTGCCGCCGTCACTCTGCAAGAAGGCGATGCCTACCTCACGCCTGCCTTGCGCAGCAAGCTGGCCGAGCGCTCTGTTGATATCGGCAATCGCGTGCTGAAGTTGCTACGCAGCATCTTGGACGTTCCCCTGTTGGATGCGCAGGCCAAGGAGTTCACGCCACAAGCTGTCAGCGTGCGTCCCATCATTGACAGCGCGCTGGACCTGCTCGACCCGCAAGAGCGTGGCGATCAAGCGCGCGACATCCACGTCGCCATCGCGCCGGGCTTGGCGATCTGGGGCGAAGAGGTGCGCTTGCAACAGATCTTCGTCAACCTCTTTTC
>JACDGC010000809.1 GCA_013815535.1 Ktedonobacterales bacterium | reverse complement strand
GCCGCGTCGCGGTCAACTGGCGGGACAGATGGCGCCCGTGCTTCCTTCAATGACGAGCGACGTATTCTGCACGCAACATGTCCTCACCCGTGGTCACTTTGAAGTTGAGCGGCGAACCAGCAACCACTTGAACTGGCAAGCTATAGCGCTCGAATGAGGCAGCGGTATCGGTCCCTTCAAATTGGTCTGCGCGGGCCTGATCATAGGCGTCCAGGAGCTCGCGTGCGTCAAATGCATGGGGCGTTTGAGCGCGCCACAGCGTCGTCGCGGCCTGCATTTCAACAACATCGCCAGAGGCCGTGCCACGCACCACTCGTTCATCCTCAGCGACGGGTGTGGCTAACAGTGCCCCTCCCATTTTGCGAGCCGCCCGCAGCAACAGTTTGACATCGCGTACGCGCAAAAAAGGTCGCGCACCATCGTGAATCATCACGATATCAACCGTGCCCCCCTGAATGCGCGGCCGCAAGGTTTCCATGGCCTGCGACTCAGATTGATGACGGGGCTGCCCGCCTGGCACCACCATCCGCACCTTGCTCAGACCAAAGCAGCCGACGATCGAGGTTTGGCAAAACTGCACTTCCTGAGGATGCGTCACCAGCACGATTTCGCTGATTTCCGGGACACGCTCCAGGGTTTCCAAGGCGTACACTACCAATGGCTTCCCAAGAATGGGAAGATACACCTTGTTGATGCTCGCCCCCATCCGGGTGCCTTGCCCCGCGCACAGGACAATTGCCACCACCGATTTACGTCGCGACACACGCTCCACAAACGGTTCCTTTCTGGGTGTGCAAGTGTTTCACAGGTGTGCTCCCTTGAAATTATGGGCGCGCATAACCCAGTTTTGGTATTTTGTCAATTCCCCACCCGCTCAATTTCCAAAAACTCCTCAGCAAACAGGTGCCGCAAGGCTACCGCCACCCCGTCGGCATCATTCGTGGCAGTGGTCATCTGCGCCGCAGCCCGCACGGCGGGGATGGCGTTACCCATGGCGATCCCCATGCCCGCCAGCGCGATCATCGACAGATCATTTTCGCCGTCGCCGATGGCGATGATTTCATCCGCTCGATACCCACCCATCCCCATCACGTGTGCCAAGGCGGCCCCCTTATGCGTCTGTGTGGGCATGAATTCGAGGAAGTCGGGCGTGGTGCGGATGGCACGCACCCGCTCCCCCAGCGCGTCCTGCGTGGCCAGCCGCAACGCATCCAGTGTGGCATGGTCGGCGTGCAACAAAATCTTGATCGGCGCTGGCAGGGTGGCATCGAGCCGCGCCACATGTCGCAACGGTGGCTCGTGATATTGCCCCAAGATGGTGTCGAGTGGCCCATGAGCGGCATCGGTGTAGATGGCGTCGGCGGTGTACCAGGCCCAAGGCACGCTAGGGGCTAAGGTGGTCAAAGTGACACGAATCAGCGCGAGTTCCGCCTCCGTGAGCGTCTCGCAGGTGAGGACCACCCCCGTCGTGGCCTCCACGATCACGCCGCCATTCCCGGTGATCTGCGGGCCAGTGAGCCCCAACGTTGTGACGAGGTCACCAATGGAAGCGAAGAGCTTGCCCGTCGCCACACAGATGTGAATGCCCCGCGCACGCAGGGTGCGCACCGTCGCGGCGACCAGCGGACTCAATTGGTGGTCGCTCCGCAGCAGTGTCCCATCGACATCCACCGCCACACACCGATAATGCACCATGAAATTTCCTCTTTCTCAGCTTGACGATTAATTTGAGACATTGCACAAGTTTTTTTGATCGCCATACGCCACCTGCCCTATCCAATAAGTATAGCCGCCCACAACTATCGCTGAGTGCTACCTATCAGATTGGCGCGATTTGGGCTTTTGGCGCAGGCTGCGCCTATGCCAGAGCAAGCGTCGTATATGGTTTTCCATACGGAGCCGTTGCTGCTGCTCGCTGATGAGGTGGTGTTGGAGCGCCTCAAACTGCGTCTCGATATGTATGTTGCGACGCTGCCACTCGTGAGCGACCTCCACCAATTGCTCTTGGAAGATCGTCATCATCTGCTGTCGCAGTTGCTCAACTTCTTGGTGCTGCGTCACGTTTTGTTCCTGCAAACGCTGCTGCCAGTATTGCCGATCCTGCTCGGCCTGTTCCTGCATCTGTTGCCTCAGGGTTGCTTCCTGCATCAGCGTAGCTGAATGAGCATCAAGAAGATGGCTCAATTGCTGAAACTCCCGCTGGAGAGCAGTGAGGTCCTGAGTAAGCTGTTGAGCGTGCTCCTCCAGGGCACTGTGC
>JACDGC010000808.1 GCA_013815535.1 Ktedonobacterales bacterium | reverse complement strand
AAGCAGCCCTGGATGCCGACCTGATCCGCCGCCAGGGGGGCTATGGTCGGGGGGCACGCATGCGGATGGAGCAGGATCGCGCCGAGGTCCTTTCGGGCATCCGCCATGGGCTGACGCTGGGGTCGCCAGTGACGCTGCACATCATGAACAAAGACTGGGTGAACTGGCAAGAACGCATGAGTGTCGCCCCCATCGCCGAGCCGACGGAGGCCGTGACGCAGGTGCGCCCTGGCCATGCGGACTTCACTGGCGCGCTGAAGTATCACCAAGCGGATGTGCGCAACATCATCGAGCGTTCCAGTTCGCGCGAGACGGCAGCCAGAGTGGCCGTTGGGGGGGTGTGTCGTCAGTTGTTGGCGCAGTTCGGCATCGCCATCCACAGCCATGTCCTGAGCATTGGCACGGTGGGTGCCCCAGACGCGCCACGCGACCTCACCTCGGCTGCTTGGGATGCCGACTTTTGGGAGCGCGTCGCGGCGTCGCCAGTGCGTTGTGCCGACCCAGGGCTGAGTGATGCGATGATCGAGTTCATCAAGGCCACGGGCAAGGCAGGTGACACGGCGGGTGGCGTCTTCGAAGTGGTGGCGACGGGGGTGCCCGCTGGGCTGGGCAGCTATTCGCAGTGGGATCGGCGGCTGGGGGCACGATTGGCACTGGCCCTGATGAGCATCCCCTCTGCGAAGGGGGTGGAACTTGGTGCTGGGTTTGGCGCGGCCCGGCGGCTCGGTTCGCAGATCCACGACGTGCTCCGCCACGCCACTGATGGTGCGTGGTCGCACCTGACCAACAATGCGGGCGGCATGGAAGGCGGCATCAGCAACGGCGAACCCGTCGTGGCACGCGTCGCGCTCAAGCCCATTCCTACATTGGCGCATCCCTTGCCATCGGTCGATCTGGCGACGGGCGTCAACATTGATGCCACGCGCTATGAGCGCAGCGATGTCTGCGTCGTCCCTGCGGGTGGCGTGGTGGGTGAGGCGATGGTCGCCATCACGCTGGCGGAGGTGCTGCTCGAAACCTATGGCGGCGACAGCCTGCCCGAGGTGCGCGCCCACTATGAAGCCACGCAGGCCCTGCAAGCCGAGATCGGTGTTCCATCTGCGGACACCACAAAACCTGAATAACTCTCCAGGTCCATCTTGGGGTTTGCAGTTGCCCTGGTGAAATAGGAGCGCATCTTGGCATCGACCGCCACCATGAGAACGGTGCTGGAGCCAGGCGGATTCCCGCACAACGCCTGCTCGGTGAGGGTGGCCAGGGACTTCATGGCGTGGCACCCTTCATTCTTCCGTGGTGCCCTCGATGGCGACAGCGCCTTGCCGTTTGGCGCGCAGCGTCATGTTCGTCACCAACACGACGCTGGCAAAGATGGTCACTGCCCCTGCGACCGTGGCGAGCGTGATGGATTCATGCAGCAGTGCCGCGCCCCACAAGATGCCAAAGACAGGCACCAGCAGCGTCACGACCAGGGTGTTCGTTGCCCCCACCTGGGCGATGAGGCGAAAGTAGAGCAGATAGGCCAGCGCGGTGCAGAGCACGCCTAGCCCTAGCACGGCTCCCACGACCGCGAGTGAGGGCGTGCTATTTGGCAGATGCGTCACCGCGAAGGGCAGCAAGACCAGTGCCGCGCTCGCCTGCTGGCCCAGGCTCAGTTGCAACGGTGGCACGCCACGAAAGTTGCGGGCGGCGTAGATGCCACCAAAGCCATAACTGAGCGCCCCGGCGAGGGATGCCCCCACCGAAAGCAGCACAAGCGGATCAAACTGCTGCGCCGTCAGGCCAACCAAGATGGCGACGCCAATCACGCCCATCAACAACCCACCGACTTTCTTGAGCGAGATGGGATCATGCAACCACAACGCGGCGATGATGACCGAAAACATCGGCGTCGTCGCGTTAAGGATCGCCCCATATGAGGCGGTCAGTCGCAGTTCCGCAAATGCGATCAATGTGAAAGGCAGCGCGGCATTGAAAATCCCCAAGATCAGGAACTGGCGCCAATGAGTGCGCACCACGAAGTGCCCCCGCCCCAGCAGCACCACCACGCCCAGCACCAGCGCCGCGACCGCCACCCGCACCTCTACCAGCAGCCATGGTCCCAAGGCCCCCACCGCCAGACGGATAAAGAAAAATGATCCACCCCAGATCGCGGCCAGCAGCATCAGCAGCCCCGCGCTATTTCGATTCATCACAGCCCCTCGAGCAATTGCATCGATCGTCATGGTTGAGCGCTGCCTACAGCATCTCCCATCTGTTATGT
>JACDGC010000070.1 GCA_013815535.1 Ktedonobacterales bacterium | reverse complement strand
GCTTCACATCGTCGTGGTGGTCCTCGCGCTCGTGCTGGATGGCCGAGGCATCAGTGGCCATCACTGCCGCGCCCTTATTGTTTTGTTGGTCCTCTTGTGGCGTGCCTGCGGTCGGCCCTGCCGCGCCGCGCGTCGTGTTGTGGGCTTGCACCTCATGGATGATCGATGCCACGTCACTAGCCGTCTGCCGTTGCCCGCTCATCCACGAATTGATCTCCATCCCCACCAGCAGGATGAACGCCAGATAGTAAAAGAACGCCAGAAAGACCAACGCGAACCCCGCCAGCGACCCATAGTTCCCCGGCTTGATCAAATAGGTCGTGTACAACGGAAACAGCAACTCATACACCACCAACAGCACCGCCGTAAAGGCCGCGCCGCGCCACGCCTCTTTCCAGGTGACGGGGCGATTTGGCACGACGATGAAGATCGCCACGAAGAGCACGAAGGCCACGCCAATTGAAACAACGATGCCCAACCCCTGCGCCACCAAGGCCCCAAACCCGGCGTCCGTCGGCAAACCCACCAGATGCAGCAGCTTGCCTGGCACCACCGACGCCACAAAGATCAACGGCACCAGCACGACATAGAGCAGCGTCATGCACACCGCCATGATGTTCTGATGCAGGCCGTCGCGCCCACGCAAGCGAAAGACGATCCCCGCGCTATTTTCGATGGCGACGAACAGCCGCGACCCCGAAAAGAGCGCCGACGCCACACCAATGAGCAACAGCAAACCGGCACTGCGATGCAGGGTATTCAACGCGCCCGTCACCACCTGCTGGCCAATGCCCGACGGCAACGCGCTCTGGATGGTGTTTTGCAACTGTTGCGCGCTCCCCGGTGAGATCGCGCCAACGACAAAGCCCCCAATTGCAATGATCACCAGCATCAAGGGAATGATCGACGTCAGGAAGCTATAAGCCAACATCCCCGCCATTTGGGGCACCCAATCATAGGTAACTTTCTGCCAGAAATCCAGCAATGGTCGGGCCTTTTGCTCCACTTTTTGCACGCCGCTTTGATCCTGCGCGGCTGACGCGGTCGTCGCTGCCATACCTTCACCTCCCACGATTCCCCATGCATAGCCAACTCTCCCGTCTGCTTCACACAATTCCGGTGCCACAACTGCCAGGGTGACGCTTTCATTGGAAAAACCCAGCCACAAGATTGGCATGGAGCATGCGAACTGGTGGGCAGCATTCACGGCAACCGCGTCGCTGAAGCGCCATCTTCTCTCATTACCCCCTTGTTACAAAAGGAGTGGCCATCATGATCAACTCACGGAGCACCCACTATTGACTGTGGTTTGCCTTGTTCGGCCTCGTCGCGGGCATCGCCACCAAATTCAACACCGAAACCATCGTCCTGTCGCTGACGGGCTTGGCGGGCCTCATCCTCGGCTTTGGTGGCATGTCACGCTTTGGGCGTGGCTACGACCTGTTCATTGGCCTCATCTTCACCGCCCTGGGCATCTTGGGCATCGTCGGGGCCCTCTCGCTGAATGGCAAACTTGGCATCGGCCTCCCCGCCGAAATCGCGGGACTGAGCCTGGCCGTCCTCTACAATCTCATTCACACCGTTTTGGGCCTCACCTCCCTCAACCACGGTTTCAAAACGGCGGTTGCCCCCACGACGGTCGCGGTTGCCACCCCCAACGCGGCATCGGTTTCTTAAAAAGCACGCACTTGTCACCCCACCCCGACCAGCATCGAGTGAATCGACGCTGGTCGCATGCTTTATGTCACTGCCAACCACCTATGCGAGAATGCCCAGTGCTTGTAAGTCACGGCGGATTATGATACACTGTCCCAAGAGCTACATTTCGTTGTGCGTCCCCATATGCGTCGTGTCTTCACCACACTTAGAGGAGTTTCATATGCACATGCTCGCCTGCCCACGCTGCAATGGCAAGGGAAAATCCGTCGCATTCCGCGAACGCGAACACATCTATATGTCATGGTACACGTGGCAAGAATGCCCGCTCTGCCAGGGAACTGGCCACCACCGCAACCGCTTGGCCACCACGCGGCCCATGGTGCCCCTCACCGAATCGGTGATGACGTTGGCCGCTTGCCTGGGTAGCCCTCCTTCCACCAGCGCTGGTCGCTCGGAAACCGCGCTGCTGACCACCTTCAAGCTGTAACCAGCACCCAAACACCGATATAACGCTTTCTTTTATGCCATCTCTGTGCATACAATGGCCACAAGATTTCCCATTCTCTGCTTCTTGAGGCTATCGTGCTATGACATCCATCGAATCGCGCCGCGCCGAAGTGGCCACCAAGCTCGACCTCGTGCGCGCCCGCATGGCCGCGCGCGGTCTCGACGCCATCCTGCTGACCACCAGCGCCAACCTCGCCTGGGTGACGGCAGGCGGCGCGGCCTACATCAACACCGCCACGGACGCGGGCGTTGCTGCCGTCATCATCACCCCCGACACCGCCACCCTCATCACCGACACCATCGAGACGCCCCGTCTCCAAGCCGAGGAAGGCCTGGGAGATTTGGGCTTGACCTTCGTCACCGAACCCTGGTACGCCCGTGGCAGCAAGGCCGCCGAGTTGCTGCGCGGCCAGCGTGCCTGGGGCGACGACGGCAGCACCCCCACCGCCCCCGACTTCACCACTGACCTGCGCGATCAGCGAACGCACCTGCACCCCAATGAGGTCGCCCGCTACCGCGAGATCGGGGCCAGCGCCGCCGCCGCCATGGCCGATGCCATCCGGCGCGTCCGCCCCGGCATGACCGAGTTCGAGGTCGCCGCCCTGCTCGCCGCCGCCGCCGTCACGCGCGGTGGGCTGCCCATCGTCAACCTTGTCGCCAGCGATGCCCGCATCGCCGCCTTTCGCCACCCGTTGCCCACCGACAAAACCATCGAGCGCTATGTGATGCTGGTGCTGTGTCTGCGCCGCTATGGCCTGATCGCCTCCATCACGCGCCTCGCCCATTTCGGCCCCTTGCCAGCGGATCTGCAACGCCGCGCCGTTGCCGTCGCCCAGGTCGAGGCCCGCATGATCCTGGGCACCCAGGTCGGCCAAACCATCGGCGGGATGTTCGCCCTGGCCCGCACAGCCTACACCGAGCAGGGCTACCCCGAGGCCATCGAAGAGCACCATCAGGGCGGCAGCACGGGCTATGGCTCGCGCGAGGTGCTGGCGCGCCCCGACGACCCCACCCCCATCGCCCTGCACCAAGCCTTCGCCTGGAACCCCTCGGTGCGCGGCGTCAAGTCTGAAGACACGATGCTGCTCGGCCCCACTGGCCCCGAGATCCTGACGGCCATCGACGGCTGGCCCACGGAAGAGATCACCAGCGACGGCCACACCATCGCGCGCCCGCTCATCCTGGAACGCTGAGCGCGATATGCTATAGTGCTTGAGAACACCATCACGAGGAGCCTCTGCCATGACCGATAGCGAATTGTTGGCCCGCATCAGCGAACTGGTGAACGAAGAACACGCTCTCGAAAACCAAGGAAGCCACACCGACGACGACCGTGCCCGGCTGGATCAGCTCCAGGTGGCGCTTGATCAGTGCTGGGACTTGTTGCGCCAGCGCCGCGCCCGCCGCGAATTCGGCGAAAACCCCGATGATGCTCAGGCGCGCCCCACGGATGTCGTCGAAAAATACAAACAATAAGCGCCGCTACCCGCGCGACTTCACCTCGCTAGCGTGGCGAAAACGCAGCGCCGACCACGTGTCGTCGAGCGCCACCTGCGTGACGGGGCGTTGCTCGATGGCGGCGCTCACCACCTCCCACACGACTTCGCGCTTCAACTCGCCCGCAGATTCCGCCGTCAGTTTGGGGTAAGCGAACCAGAGATAGCCCCCCAGCTTGAGCGCGTCGCGGGCACGGGGCGCGATGGCCGCGAGGTCTTCCCGCGTGTGCGCAAAAGCCACCACCACCTCCGCTGGCCCATCACCCACGGCGACGAAATGCGCGCCCGCAGGCAAGTTCCCCAAAAGCGCTTCCATGCCCGCTGGTGCCCCCAGCAACAACACCGCCTGCCCGGCTTTGATGCCAAGTTTTTTGGAAATATCTTGCACTGGCACAGTGACCACCCGCCTTTCCCTGTCGGATTTTTGCCTTTTTCCGATGCTATTGGTTATGATACAGACATGACCG
Source organism: Ktedonobacterales bacterium (assembly GCA_013815535.1). Lineage (GTDB taxonomy): Bacteria > Chloroflexota > Ktedonobacteria > Ktedonobacterales > JACDGC01 > JACDGC01. The sequence continues at coordinate 6,750 of JACDGC010000070.1, read as the reverse complement.
CCAAATGGCAACTGTGCAGAGAAAGCAGAGCCTCCATGCCCTTGACCGGCAAAGACATCGCGCGTGAGTTCGCTGCGGGCCGCATCCACATCACCCCCTATGACGCCACCCGCCTCAGCGCAACCACCTATCGCGTGCGACTGGCCGACGACATCGTCACCTACACCACGACGACGCTCGACGCCCAGCAGCCGCCGCGTGCCAGCACGCATGCGATTCCGGCCACTGGCTTGCTCTTGGAACCTGGGCGCATCTACCTGGCGCGCACCATGGAAACGATTGGCAGCCCCCACTTCGCCATGACGCTCGAAGCCGAACCTGCCGTCAGCAGCCTGGGCCTGTGGATCGAATTCAGCGCGCCCCTTGGCCATGTCGGCGCGCGCATCCCCTGGACGTTAGAGCTAGCGGTCGTTCATCCCATCGTCATCTATCCTGGCATGCCCATCGGCAAGGTCGCCTTCTGGGAGCCCATCGGCGCGCTGGCACACTATCGCGGGCGCTACGCCGACTCAGTCGGCATCGTCACCTCGAAATTGGCAGAAGGATAACCCATGCTGCTCACGGGCGCCGCCATCCGCACACAACACGCGCGGGGCCGCATCATCATCGATCCATTCGATCCCGCGTCACTCAACCCCGACAGCTACGACATCCATCTGGCTGCCACGCTGCGGCGTTACACCCGCTTCCCACTGGATGCGCTGAGCGATAACCCCACCGAGGCGGTCGAGATCCCCCCCGACGGGCTGGTGTTGGAACCCCAGCATCTCTATCTCGGCCACACCTGCGAAGTGGTGGGCAGCGCCCACTATGCCCCGGCGCTCGCGGCGCGATCGTCCATCGCGCGGCTGGGGCTTTTCATCACCATCTCAGCCTCGCTTGGCGAGGTAGGCACCATCGGCCAATGGCCCCTGCAACTGGTGGCCGTCCAGCCCCTCCGCATCTACGCGGGCATGCGCGTGGGGCAAGTCATCTTTTGGAAGGTCGGCAAATCCGCGCCACCCGCCACCAATGGCACCACCCCCTGACCACCCGCGCGTCGCACGTGCTATGCTATAAACACACGGCACCCATGGAGCGACACCACCCGATGAGCATGCTCACGAAAGCCGAGATCTTGGATCTCATCCAAGCCAACCGCTTGACCTTCACCCCTGCCCTCGACGAGTTCCAGTTGCAAGCGCACGCCATCGACCTGCGCCTGGGCTCCACCTTCTTGATCGCGCGCCGCTGGACCTTCAACCAACAAGGCCGCATCGCCTTGCGCTCGGATGAAGTGGAAAACGGCATCGCGCATTTCGACACCATCGAACTCGAAGCGGGCCAGGTGTTCGATCTGCTACCCGGCGAAAGCGTCCTCGTCTCCACATTGGAAGTCATCGGCATGCCCGACGATCTGGTCGGCCAGATGTTTCCTCGGTCTTCGGTGAACCGCCGGGGGCTGGCCGTGGAGCTGAGCGGCATCATCGACGCGGGCTATGAGGGCAACCTCATCATCCCCGTCCGCAACAACGACATCAGTTCGGTGGTGCGCCTCTATCCCGGCGAACGGTTCTGCCAGATCACCCTCACGCGCTTGGCCGCCCCCGCCGATGTTCGGCGCAGCCGCTACCACCGCCGCGACATCGCCACGGGCGTGCAACCCGAGCAAAACGCCGACGAAGTGCAATTGGTGCGGGCTGGCAAACTGGCGGAGTTGAAGCAGCGCTACGGGGTCGCAACCCGAAAAGACACCCCCTGAATGCCCGCTGGCGTGCCACGCCCGCCGCATGCTATAGTATCCGTACCACGGCGATGGGGTACCGCCGCTAGGGCTGCGGCCCTATAAACCGCCCAGATATGTGGCTGATGACTCCTAGACTCCCACCCTATGTCAGAGGAGCCACCACATCGTCATGACCCTCTCATTCGCTCTGGTGTTGAAAGCGCTGGCGACAGGATTGGGGGGCGCGCTGGGCGCTGGCACGCGCCACGGCATCGCCACCGCCGCCCGCCTCCGCTTCGGCGACCGCTTCCCTTGGGGCACCCTGGCCATCAATCTGACGGGCGCGCTGGCCATTGGCCTCTTCAGCGCACTGGCGTTGCGGCATCAGCCCCTCGCTGCCTGGCATGCGCCCCTGGTGCTCGGTTTCCTGGGCGGCTACACCACCTTCAGCACCTTCCTGCTTGAGGTCGCCCGCCTCCGCGCACGAGCCGCCCATATCCCTGGTGCGCTCTACCTTGCCATCAGCCTCATCGCTGGCCCGCTCTGCGCCTTCATCGGCCTGTGGCTGGGGGGGCGCTAAATATGTCCACCCCAACCAACCGGGCCAGCGCAATGCCGCTCGACGGCGACGCCGAACAATTAGAGGCAATGTCCCCCACCACCTCAGGGCCAGCCGCACACTGGCGCACCCTTGCCCTAGAGATTGGGCTGATCCTCGCGGGCGGCGTCATCGGCACACTTGCGCGCGTCGGCGTCTCCCTAACGCTGGGCCATGCCCTCGACCACGGCTTCCCGTGGGATATCGCTTTCATCAATGTCAGTGGTGCGCTTGGCATTGGCTTGCTCGCGGGCTGGCGCGACCCGCACAGCCGCCGCCACGAATTGCTGTGGTTGGCGGGCGCGGTCGGCTTCATGGGGGCCTACACCACCTTCAGCAGCTTTGCCTTGGGCATCGTCACCCTCGCCATCACTGGTCAGACGCTGTTGGCGCTGCTCTACGCCACGGGCAGCACCGCCGCTGGCCTCGTCGCCGTGGAAGCAGGCATGGCGCTGGGCAAGCGTCTACGCTGCTAAACCGGGGTGATGGCGCGACGCTTTTTCAGCCGTCGCAAATTCGGGTCGTCTGGCGAGACAATCGGCATCATATTTCTATATCCTCTGGCTATAGGAATCAGCGCAACCAGTCTTCATCGCGGGCGGGCTCGGCTTGTTCGCTGGTGGTGATGGCGTTGCCCCACGACTCTGCGGCGGCGCGCAGCAAGCCTTCCACCGCGCGCCGAATGTCGGGTGAAAGGCTCGCCATGATCGTCTCGAAGGATGCGCCAGTATTATAGAGGTCCAGCACGTGGTGAGCAGTGTGCAAGCGCACATGCTGCCGAACGACGGTACCCACCGATGTAGGTTTCATCAGAAAATCCCTCCCTGACGTGTCAGCGGCCCACGCGCCTGCCACTGCCCGGCCCGTCCTTGGCCAGCGTGCCAGCACGCGTCGCGATCCTTCACCATCAGACGCGGCTTCCGTCCAGCGTCTCGCTTCCCCCATTATCGGCTAGTGTAACCTCAACCAACAGCGAATACCAGTGGGGCACTTCACCTTTCCCTGGCACGCAAATTGATGCTGCCACGCCCACGTTTCAGATGCTGAAACCGCACTGGCTTGCCGCGCAGCAAACGGCTATGGGGTGGCCCCACCTGTCGCCATCAGCGGCTGCAAATGGGCGCGAATCTTCGTATAGGTCTGCTGCAAAAACTCCGGCATGACCTTCACATCGCCGATGACCGGCATGAAATTCGTGTCGCCACTCCAGCGCGGCACCACGTGCAGATGCACATGCCCCGCGAAGCCCGCCCCCGCGATGCCGCCCTCATTGATCCCCAGGTTGAAACCATCAGGATTCAGCGCCGCGCGAATGGCCGTCTGGCAGCGCTGCGCCAGCAGCATCAGTTCCGCTGTCGTCTCGGTCGGCAGATATTCCAAGCTGGCGAGGTGGGCATAGGGCGCGATGAGCAAGTGCCCCGTATTATACGGGTACAAATTCATCATCACGAAGCACAACCGCCCCCGATGGACGATCAGTTGCTCGGCATCCTCAGCGGGATCGCGCGCGGGCTTCGTGTCGAAGATGCACCCTTCATCATGATTGTCCTGGCCGATGTAGGTCATGCGCCACGGCGCCCACAACTGCTGCATAGCCGTCTCCGTCCCTTCCAACAATCTCTTCGACACTATACCATGTCAGCTACCCCACGCTCACGCTATCAAAGGTCGCCGTGTTGCGTTTGGTCGCCGTGTGCGACGACACCGCCAGCCCTGCCAGCAGCGTGCCAGGCAGATTGAGCGACAGAGCCGACCCACTGATGGGCGTCCATGTGGTGCCATTGCTCGACATCGCGGCGACATATTGCGCTCCGCTGCGGCTCACCCGCAAAAAGAGCGGCACGCTGCCCGCCAGGCTGGCGACGGTCTTCACATTGCCACCCGCCGTCGTGCGCGCGAAGACGAACACCCCGCGCTGCGGCGTGACGATCACCGCGTAAAACGGTGCACTCGCGCTCGCATCCGCCCGCAGCATCACCCCCGCCTGGGCGCGGCTATTGGTGTTGGTCTGCGTCACCACCCGCGCGCTGAGGCTGCCATCCCCCACAAGCGGCTGCGCGACGAAGTGGAACTGGTCGGCGGTGCCGCCGATATCCGTCCCCGCCCCTGCGACCGTCCAGACGCCATTGCTCAGCGCGTCACTCCCCGCCAGCGCGGGGGTGCCAATGTCGGCCCCAGACCAACTTGGCGGCGGGCTGCCAGGCCACACGACCTTGGCACTATTCGACTGCCACACGCCCACCGTCGTCACGCTCGCGGTCACCACATCCGTGCCCCCCGCCGCACCGCCATAGGTGAAGGCCGCGTGGCCCTGCGCATCAGTGGTGGCGCTGCCCGTCTTGCCCGCGTTGGGGCCGCTCACCACGTTGAAGGTCACGGGCGTCCTGGGGATGCCCACGCCGTTGCCATCCTGCAAGGTCGCGCCAAAGCTCACCGGCTGCCCGCTCGCGGGCGTCTGCGTCGCGGGGGTCAGGGTGAAGCTGCCAGCCTTCGTCCCCGCGCTCCCAATCGTGCGCCATTGGATCGACTCATTTTGCTTGGGTTTGCAATACCCCGCGTCGATGCCCCCGGTATCCAGCACATGCGTGCTATCAGCCAGGGTCGTGGTGACGCCACCAATCGTCAGGGCCACCGTTGGCGGCACCGTCACCGGCGTGCAGTTGTTGCCGGGATAGCCGCTCGTGTCAAAGTTATCATACGTAGGATTATTCCCCGGCGGATTCTCGGTCAGAATGACGCTTTTGCCCGCTGGCACGGTAAAACTGCCCCACAAACTGAACGTTTTGCCGCCCTTCACCGTCGAATGCACATCCACGAATACCTTACTGACGGTGATATCCGTCGCGCCTTTGTTGTCGAGCCGAATCGCCCCGGCATCGAAGCAAAGCAGCAATTGATGGCAGGCCGTCTGCCCCACCACCGGGCCGCCCAAGAAGATCGTGTTGGGCGATCCTTGCCACGGCGTCGGAAACTCCGCCGGATTCGGTGTATTGGTTTCTTTGTCCTCGGCATACCCCACCGAGACAGCCAGATTGCCGACACTGGCGACCCTCACCGCTGCCCGAGCGGGCGCATTGGCAGTCAACACCCCCAGCCCCAAAACGCTCAGCGCGATGAGCACGACCCGTCCCCAACGACGCAGCATCAGATGAAAAGGCATCTGTTACCCCCTTCATGCAACCATGGGCAAGGGGAGCGAGCAGTGTATCACTGCCCACTCCCGTCGCGAAGTTTGTGGAATGGCACGCGGTGCGCGGCCACGCCCCCGCAGCGTCCGTTGCGGGTGTTACGGCCCGGCCACCACGGTCACATTGTCGAACGCCGCCGTGCTGGTCTGGCCAATGTTATGCGAGCAGACGAACAAGCCAATCGTCGCGCTGGTGTTCATGGCGAAGGTGGTCTTGCCGATCAGCTTCCACGTCGTGCCATCCGTCGAATACCACGAGGTGAAGGTATTGCCGACGCGCGTCAGCCGCAGCCACTCATTGGGCGAGTGATACCCCGCCAGCAGGGTCGGGTCGCTCACCGACTGCGACCCCTTGAAGTTGTACTGCATACGCACGCCATACCCCACCGTGGGCACCACGGGCGGCAGTGGCGCAGCACAACCATCCGGCGTGCAACCAATGCCATTGATGTTGGGCGTGCTGGGGCTGACAGTCGGCGTGGTCAGCACATCCACATACGGCGAACCCGCCGCCGTGGATTGCTTGATCATGATGCCCGCCTTGGCCCAGGCACTCGAATTCGTCTGATAGCGCACGCGCGCGGTGATGGTGCCGTTGCCGTTCAGCGTCTGATAGACGTAGTGGAACTGGTCATTGGAATTGTAGACATCCGCGCCCGCGCCATCCACATAGAACGTCCCACTGCTGGCCGCGTAATCATTCCCGCCGGGAACCAGTGGCGCGCCAACGTCTGTGCCCTGCCACGAGCCGGGCAAGGTGGCACTGACGGGCTCATAGTTCGCCGTGATGGTGCCAGTCGCCGCGCTAGAGGTGAAGGTATCCGTCAGCGCGCTGCCATCCGACCAGCTATTGAAGCGATAGCGGCTGCCGTTCACGACCTGCGTCGGCACGCCCGCCAACACATGTTGAATGCCCACGCCATCAGGGTTGGTGTAAGGCGTCGTGTGCCAGGTGCCATCCACCCAATAGCCCGCGCCGGGCAGGTTCGTCCCCACCGACCAAGTAGATTGGTTCGGCTTGATGTCGCGCTTCACCGTCGTCTTCAGCCCGTGTGAATTCGTGACCGTCAGCGCGATGCGATAGAACGTCGTCGCACCATTCGACAGATCAGTGGGGATGGTGAACGATCCACTCGTCACCCCCGTCACCGGGCCATAGAAGGGCAGCGGCACCTCATTGATGTAGAATGGTTGCGCGATGCCGTTATTGTAGAAATCAACTGACCAAGAATAGGCGCTGGCGGGCAGCGTGCCATCCAC
>JACDGC010000807.1 GCA_013815535.1 Ktedonobacterales bacterium | reverse complement strand
CCCGTCACTTTGGCCCGCGCGGGGATCATGTTGTCATCGATGCGCCGCCACGACGACACGCCACAGGTGATGCCAGTTGTCGCGACATAGTCACCCATTGGCACGGCGATGATGTAATAGTTATCCTGCAAATCGTGCAGTTTCACACCGATGATCTCGTCGGCTTTATACACCATCGGGCGGAGATAGATGTTTTCGTGCCAATCGTTCTTGCGAACAAGATCGATAGCTTGCTGCACCAGTTCATCTGGCGTGAAGGCGAGCTTCATGTTGAGGATGCGACACGAACGGTGGAGGCGCTCGAAATGTTCGCGCACACGAAACAGGTAGATATCCTCGGTGTCAGGGTTCCAATACCCCCGAATGCCCTCAAAGCAACCAGTGCCATACGAAAACCCATGCGTCATGATGCTGACGCGGCCTTTGCTGGCTGGGACGATGGCCCCGTTCATAATGACATACTTGGCGTCCATTGTTTGTGGTGGTGCAACGTCTTTGTTGCACATCCTCCTTCGTGGAACTGACCCAACGCGTTTCTGCGATCCTCCCGCGTGCCCGACGCAAGCGGCATCACTATTATAGCATCGTCTCAGGCACGCGACCAGAGACAATGTGCACGAAACGCCGGGATCATTGGGGATTTTGCGCGGTTGCGCCGCATGCCCGCTCATGTTATACTGCCGACAAGAGCATCAGGAGGGCAGGCGATGGCATCCGTCAACATCATCCAAGCAGAAGAGGTCAGCCAGGTCATTCGCGCGTGTCTAGTCGCCTCGCGCGCGTGGGATGGCCCCGCGCTAGCACGCATCTTTGCTAGCGATTCTCATGCCATCCATTTCGGAACCGCCGCTGATGAAACCTACATCGGCGGCGCAACGTATCTGAAGGCGATGGAGCAGCAGCACACCGCGACCATTCCCGATATGGCCTTTGACTTTTTGCCAGGCAGCCCGGTGGTGCAGGCGCGCGATAATGTCGCCTGGGTGGTGGGTGAGGCTCGCATCAGTGGCACCACGGCCCATGGACGCTACTTCCAATTCAACACGCGTGTCACGTTCATTCTGGAAAAAATGGGTGACACCTGGCAGATCGTCCACAGTCACTACTCCATTGGTGTGCCACAGCCCGCGTAATCCGGCTATAATCATGGGGGAGGAGCGTCCCATGTCAACCCCAGCCCCCTTACCTGCCCCACGCCGCTTCACCGGCCCCGATGCGCCCGACCGCAGCGAAGCAGACCGTTGCGTGCGCTGTGGCCTCTGCTTGCCCAGTTGCCCCACCTATCGCGTGACCCTGCGCGAAACGTCCTCGCCGCGTGGACGCATCCATCTGATCCAAGCCGTCGATGAGGGGCGGCTGGATCTGTTGAACCCTGGCTTCGTCGCCCAGATGCACCAATGTCTGGATTGCCGCGCCTGCGAGGCGGTGTGCCCCTCAGGGGTGGATTATGGCCATCTCGTTGAAGCGGCGCGCACGCAAATCACCCGTGCCCAGCGCGGTCAGCTTGCGACGCGGGCACTCACCGCGCTGGTGCGGTGGGTGTTTGGCGATCTGCGTCGGTTTCATCGTGTGGCGGGGTTGGTGCGGGCCAGCCAGCGCGTCACCCTCCCTGCCCGTGCGCCCGCGTGGTGGCCCAATTGGCTGCGCAACCTGACGCAGGCGCGAACGCTGTTGCCCCAGATGCCTGCCGCGTTCGTGGTGGCCACCGGGCAGCACTATGGGCCAGCGTGGGAAACTGCTGCAAAGCCCAGCGTGGCCCTGCTGGCGGGCTGTGTGATGGGGACAGTCTTTGCGCCGACGGACCGCGCCACCCTGCGGGTGCTCACCGCCTGGGGGCACCCCGTGACGGTGCCAAGTGGGCAGGAATGTTGCGGCGCCATTGCGACCCACTTGGGCTTGCCCGACCTGGCACGCGACTTGGCGCGACGCAACATCCGCGCCTTCGAAGCCAGCGGGGCCGATCTCATCGTCAGCAATGCGGCGGGGTGCGGCGCGGCCCTCAAAGACTATGGGCATCTGTTGCGTGACGAGCCAGACTGGGCCGAGCGGGCGCGGCGCTTCAGTGCGCGCGTGCGGGATGTCACCGAATTACTGGCGGCGGGGTTGGATGAAGAGCACCGGCGACGCTTGCACGCCGTGCCCATCAGCGTCACCTATCAAGAACCGTGTCATCTGGCGCATGCCCAGCGCATCAGTGCCGCGCCACGCGCTTTGCTACGGGCCATCCCCGGCCTCCACATGATCGAGATGGAAGACCCTGCCC
>JACDGC010000069.1 GCA_013815535.1 Ktedonobacterales bacterium | reverse complement strand
ACCATGCCCGAGATGGATGGCCTCGAAGCCCTCAAAGCCATCAAGGCCAAAGACCCCAGCGCGAAGGTGGCGATGGTTTCAGCGATGGGTCAGCAGTCGATGGTGCTCGAAGCCATCAAATCTGGTGCGGCGGATTTCGTCTTGAAGCCCTTTGACGAAGAGCGCCTGGTTTCGGCGGTCAACAAGCTTTTGGCGTAGCAGCATTCCCGCAAGGAGGCGCATTCGAGAAGGGAGGGGACACACGATGTCATTTCGGACATCATCCCCCTTACGTTCCAGTGCGCGTGAGGCGTCTGGTGAAGTGCGCGTGCTTGTCGTGGATGACAGCGCCTTCATGCGCCACGTCATCACCCGTGAATTGACCAGCGACGCGCATGTGCACGTCGTTGGGGGCGCACGCGACGGCCTTGAAGCCATCAACATGGCTCGCGAACTCAAACCCGATGTCGTGACGCTCGACATCGAAATGCCCAAGCTCGACGGTCTGGGGGCATTGCCGCGCATCCTCGAAGTGTGTCGCGCCCGCGTCATCATGCTCAGTAGCAACGAAGGGGTGGGCCGCACCAATACCCTGCGTGCCCTGGAATTGGGTGCGGTGGACTTTTTGCTCAAACCTAGCGGCGTTTCTTCTGCCAATGTCGCGGGCATCCGCGAGACGCTGTTGCGCGCGGTGCATAGCGCCGCCGGGGCCCATGTGCGCCGTGCCACCGTCAGCACAACGACCCTCGCGTCGCAGCCCAAGCCCACCCTCAACCCCACCGTTGGTCGCACGGCAGCGCGGCGGCTGGTCGTCATCGGCAGTTCCACGGGGGGGCCACAGGCGCTGGCCGCCGTCATTCCCCGTCTGCCCGCTGACCTCGATGCGGGTGTGGTGGTGGTGCAGCATATGCCCCCTGGTTTCACCGCGTCGCTGGCGGCGCGCCTAAACGACCTCTCGCCGTTGACCGTGCGCGAGGCCGCTGCGGGCGATGGCATCTATAACGGCGAGGTGTTGGTTGCGCCGGGTGACTATCATCTGCGCTTCGTCACGGAAGGCGGTATGTGGCGCATCAAGCTGGATCAGGGTCCGCGTGTCCATGGGGTGCGGCCAGCCGTGGATGTGGCGCTCGCTTCCGCGACGGAGGTCGCCTCTGGGCGCATCGCCTGCGCCATCTTGACGGGGATGGGGCGCGATGGCACGGCGGGTGCGGCGGCAGTGCGCAGCGCGAATGGCTGGGTGTTGGCACAGAATGAGGCCACCTGCGTCATCTATGGCATGCCGCGCAGCGTCATCGATGCCGGGCTTGCCACCGCCGTCGTTCCCTTAGAAGAGGTCGCCAGTGGCATCGTTGCCCACCTCAACAATCCCGCTCTGCGAAAGAAGGTGTCTTAGATGCCCCTTGATGCACATCGTTCCACACCGCTCCCGGTGGCCAGCGCGCTCAGCCACACCTCACCCACCGATCCGGGTTTTCCGTTGGTGCAGCGCCGCCTGCTGGACCTGACGGGCATTGATCTGGATGCCTATAAGCGTCCGCAGATGATGCGCCGTCTCGACGCCATCTTGGCGCGCTGCCATCTGGCCAGCCTGACCGCGTTGGCAAACGAGTTGAAGCCCAACTCGGAGGTGCTCAAAGAGTTCATGGAGCGCTTCACCATCAACGTGTCGGAATGCTTCCGCGACAAACCGCGTTTTGAGCAGTTGCAGCGCCAGATCATCCCCGAGATGGCCAAGCGTAACGCCGCCCTGCGCCTGTGGAGCGCCGGATGCTCCTATGGTGCCGAGCCCTATTCGCTCGCCATCATCTTGCGCGAGGCGAATCTGACGCGTGCGGCCATCACCGCCACGGATATCGATCCGAAGATTCTGGCGGCGGCCAAAGCGGGCGAGAGCTTCACCAGCAATGACTTCCGCAATCTCACGCCCGAGATCGCCAAGCGCTATTTCACGGTGACGCCCACGGGCACCTTTCGCGCGACGGAGGCCCTGCGCCCCTTCATCACCTTCCGCCAGCAAAACTTGCTGCAACCCCCGCCCGGCAAGGATTTCGACATTGTGCTGTGTCGCAACGTCACCATCTATTTCACGGAGGAATCCAAGGATCAGGTGACGCAGCACCTCGTTGATGCTTTGCGCCCTGGCGGCATCCTCTTCATTGGCGAAACCGAGACGATTCATCGCCCCCAGCGTTTCGGCTTGACCCTGCGCTCGACCTCGTTTTACGAGAAGGCTGGCTAGCTGGCTTTTCCTCTTGGACACAGGGGACCCCCGCAAGCGTCAATCGCTCGCCAGGGTCCCCCGTTGCATGCATCTGTTGTTTTACGCGTGGTAGTTTCCTGCATTTTGTGCCACGCGCCGCCCGATTTACCCGAGATGTTCGACGCGTTTAGCGATGATGACGCCGTGGTCAGCGACGCGCTCGAGCTTGTGCGCGATCCACAGCCAAAAGGTGAGGCGGCGATGGTAGTCGTCTTGCGCGGTGGGTGCTGTCCCCAGACGCTGCAACAGATCCTCACGGAGAGCCCGATAGGCGGCATCAACCTGCGTGTCACGCGAAACGACCCCCGCTGCCGCCGCGCGATCGAGCGTGATCAATGATTGCACGGCGTCGTGCAGCAGGGCCCGCGCGTCGTGTGCCAGCGTCAGCAACTCGGTTGGCGGCGGTTGGTGCGAGCCCAGGTCCGCCAGATCGACCGCCAGTCGCGCCACGCCCAGCGCGCCGTGGCCCACGCGTTGCAGCCGTTGCGCCACCACCAGCGTCGCCACCACCATCCGCAGATCGTTGGCCAGCACCGGTTGTTGCAGCGTCAGCAGATCGATGGTTTGCTCTTCCAGGTCGCCACAGGCGCGGTCCATCTCGTCTTCGCGGCTGATGGCCATGCGCGCATCATAGGCATCGCCGCTCTGCACCGAGGCAATGGCGCGGTCTAAGAGGCCGTCCACCAGGGTCGCCGTGGTCGTCATGCTTTCGCGCAGGCGGGTCAGGCGTCGCTCCAAATCTTCACGACCCATGGGGGGCCTCCTTCTGGCTAGGGGCGGGCTCAGCGCCGCCCTGGTAGTATATCATCCTGGCCCTAGATTTGCGAAAACAGCGGTGCAGCGGAAGGAGCGCAATTGTGAGCATGGTTGGCGAGTTGAAGGGACGCCCTCGCCTGGTGATGCAGGGCGGATTGACGATAGAACTGCACCCCAAAGAGGCGTGGGTAGTGGGTCGCACCGCCCCCGACGCCCAAGATATCGATGTCGACCTGACGTCTTATGGGGCGGAGGCGGGTGGGGTTTCGCGCCACCACATCCGCATTCGGCGCACGCTTTCGGGGTTCACAGTCGAAGATCTCGGCAGCATAAATGAGACCTGCCTCAACCACGAACGCATCCCTGGGGGGCAGCCGTTTGCCTTGACACATGGTGACCGCTTGTCATTAGGCAACTGGCGGGGCACCTTCTTAGTGGACGACTAAATATTCGGAGGGAATCGTAATGGATTATCACGTGGTGGTGCATATGGCGAGTGGCGACCCAGTCGAGGGCGTCATTGATGAATTGCCCGCCCCCAACGCCACCTTTATCACGCTCAAAAATGCCAGCCAACGCAGCAGTCGTGATTTGGATTGGCTGGACGCACGCACCAAACTGCTGCTCATTTCATTCGCCTATATCGTCAATGTCGAGATCAGCCCGATACGCGGCGGCGACGACATCGTCACCAAGCACGGTCGCAACTGACCCCTAGACCGCTTCATGCCAGGCATAGCGGGTGAGGCTCATCGTGTGGGACATGCCAGCCCCCGCCGCACCCGCATGCCCCACCCAGGCCCACTGCACCGGAAAGCGGCGCGCGTCGAACCAGGCGTGCTGCGGTGGCATCCCCGGCCACTCCAGCAGCACCCGCGTAGCGCCGACATCCGCCATCAGCAACTCCACCGTCTCCTGGCCCAGCACTGTGGCGCGGGCCGCCACCAGCCGTGGTTCCAGCGGAGTGCCACCTTCTTCCGCGATGGGGATGAGGCAGATCGTCAGCGCTTGCTCATTCTCATCCGCCAAGTTGATGGCCTGCCCAATCAACCAGCGCATGGCGATGGATTCCGGCAGGGGTAAGGTGTTGGCAGGCAGGGCGAGTTGCACGGGGGTGGCGGCGGCCCCTGGCCGTGCGATCTGCCCTTGCACCCCCCCCGCGCTGAAAACATAGTGCCCACGCACCTCGCCCTCGGGGGTGTTCACGCGTGCTTCCATATCCGTGGGCAAGCCCCCGGCATCCAACAACAGGTCGATGCCAAAGCGAATTTGCCCCTCCGTGCTGAGAATGGTTTGCAGATGGGTCTGAGCGTCATCTAGCCGGGTAATGCGCCAGATCTCCTTGGCAAAGGAGCGGTCGTCGAGCGTGTAATCATAGATGCCTTCGGCCAGACGCGTGCCGTTTTCGGGTGCCGTCATCAGTTGATCCATCCTTTCCTGCGCGTGTCCCCCAGGATTGTATCATATCGCTTGCGGCGGTTTGGAGCGCATGCGCTACGCTCATCTGTGTTGGGCATTTCACAATTTACTGCCGTCCTGCGGAAAATCCGCTACTTTGCCTTGTTCCCTCGTTCCGATTCATGATGGAATTATTTGACCCCATCTATTATCGCCATCTTTGAGGAGCGCCATCTTTCATGCAACGTCGAGCACAATCAAAGCGTCCCGCTGAAAAATCCCCGGCTGCCTTGGGTTTGTCTACGCTAGCGCAACTGCTGAAACCGACCGAATGGGAACAACTGAGCGCGGCAGACTTGGCAACGCACGCCGCCGCGTTCCCCGCCCTGACCGACAGCACAGCACGTGCCGAAGCGCTGGTGCGCGCTGGGTCCCCCGCCAGCGTGCAGGATTGGGTGGCCGCCACCATCGGGCGCACCTTTCAGCCCTATGTGATGGATGGTGTGGCCAGTTGGCTGGACACCGCGCCCGAGTCGGCGCACCTCTATGTGGGTGGCACGCTCGCGTTGGGCACGCCCCAGTTGGTGGCGGCGGTGGCACGACAAAAGGTAGCAAGTTGGCCCAGCCCGTCTTCCTATTGCTATGCGCCTGATCCCCAGGCCCTGGATCAGGCGGTGTTGTTGACTTTGCCGCTGGGCACGGGGGCGGCGCTTGGCAAAGCCCTTGCCACGCTATTCGATGGCCTCAGCCAGCAATGGGGGGATGTCGCGAGTAATGCGCAGGTGTTCAATGCTCTCTTCGCGGCATGTGCCCAATCCGCCCCAGAGGCCGCCCAGGCCTACTTGACCGCCCTGCGTGCGAGCATGCTGCCCATCGCCACCAGCGGGGGGGCCTATCCCTGGGCGGGTGATAATCAGTCGCCATCTTTTGGTGCGGTGGCACCAGAGCCCACGGTCACGCGTGGTGCGCCGGTGGTGGAGGCCACCCTCCTGACCACCAGCATCGTGGATGTGTTGTTGCGTGCGAATGGTGGCGTGCTCATTCTCTCGCCCAGCACCGTTGATGTGGATAAGCTGCTGCCGGTGCTGGTCGCGCGCGAGATTGTGTTGCAGGACGGCTGGCCCGCGTTGCCGCTCGCCGTGCGGGTCGTGTTGGTCGGGACGGGCGACGTGTATGACACCTTGTGGTCCAACTCTGACCTGATCAGCCAGCTTTTCCGCTATGAACTCTGGTCGCAGGGCATGACGGCCTGGAATCGCGCCGCTGAGGCCGCCTATGCGGCTTTCGCCGCTGGCACCACGCATTATTATGGGTTGCCCGCGCCCGATGTCGCTGCCGTGGCCAGCCTCGTGCAGGAGGGCGCGCGTCAGGTGGATGGCCTCAATCGCAGTCGCCTGACCAATGATTTGGTGGTCATTCACGATATCGTGGTCGAAGCAGGTAAAGCGGCCCAGGCGCGGCATGCCCCAGCGACCACCGCCGCCGATGTCGATGCCATCTTGGCGCGCCGCCGGGCCTTGCAGGGGGCCAATGTCGCCTGGGTGCAAGAGGGGATCTTATCCGGCGAGAGCATCACGCCGACGATGGGGGTCGCGGTGGGGCAGATCAATGGGCTGGGTATCCTGTCGGTGCATCCGCCCGAAGGCTCGTTCGCTGTGCCCATTCGCATCAGCGCGACGGTCGTTCCATCCAAGGGTGAGCACTTGCTGGATGTCGAGCGCGAGGCGGATCAAAGCGATGGTTCGCACATTCGCGGGTTGCTGACCATGGAAGGCTATTTCGCCAACCAATATGGGCAACAGCAACCGCTGGCACTGGCGGCGCGCATTCGCTTCGAGCAAGAGCAGGGTGGCATTGACGGTGACAGCGCTTCCGCCGCTGAACTCTTCGCGTTGCTCTCGGCGCTCAGTGGCATCCCCATCCGGTGTTCCACTGCCGTGACGGGGGCGATTGGGCAATATGGTGAGATCCAGCCCATCGGTGGGGTCAACCATAAAATCGAAGGCTTCTGGGATCTCTGCCGCATTCGCCGCCAACTGGGCGAACAACCCGAGGGTGGCTATGGCGTCTTGATTCCCGCCGCCAACGCCCGTGATGTGATGCTGCGGCGTGCCGTGGCCCACTCCATCACCAGCGAAGGCTGGTTTCAGGTGTGGCTGATGCAAACCGTCGATGATGCCCTGCCCGTGTTGATGGGCGTTCCGGCGGCGGTCGTGCACACCCGTGTGCAGCAGCGCCTGAGCACGTTCGCCGCGCTACAAAACGGACGGCGACGGCGCTAGCGGCCCTGGGCAGATGCCGTTCGTGCGTTGGTGGCTCACAAGTCGCCCAGCGCGCGGCGGCATTTGTGCAGCAGCGCCAGCAACAATTCGTGCTCCGCGCCGCTGAGTGGGGCGAAGATCTGTTGAGCAAAGAGATTCAGGTTTTCCAGCCGGGCACGCTCCATCAGTTTGCGGCTCTTGGGCGACAGTTGCACCACATAGCTGCGTGCGTCGCCCGCACGGGGGACGCGCTGGATCAAGTCGTGACGCTCCATCACATCCAACATGCGCGAGATGGTGGTTTTGTCGCGCAGCCCGCTGTGGGCCAGTTCCGAGGGCGTCTGGCCGTCGCGCGTGCTGGCCAGGCACAGCAGCAGATGCCATTGCTCGGGCGTCAGTTGGGCGTCCAGTTGTTTCAATTGGCGCACCATTTCGTCGCGCACCAGTTGGCTCAGCCGATAGCAGTTATAGCCCAAATCATATTCTAAGATGTCGGGGCGGGCACGTTTGGTGGGCACAGTCGAAGCAGACATAGGGCATACACTCCTCTTTTACGATGGCCGACGCGAATAGACGCTGATGATTATTGGTATAGCAACAATTGCAGGATATGATCTGCGTGCGCACAAGAGCAAGGCAATGGGACCAACAGACCGTCTGCCACACCCCTCAGGTTCGCGCCACGGAGGGTGTGCTTGCCCATGGGAGCGCGTGCCCCCCAGATGCTACAATACACACCAGAGTACCAGGATTGTTGTGTGAGGGGCTGATGCTATGACGAATGTTGTGCGCAACTCGGCGGATGTGTTGATCGTGGGCGGTGGGCCAGCCGGGCTCGCTGCCGCCGAGGCTGCCGCGCAGGGGGGCGCGCGGGCCGTGGTGCTGGAGCGCCAAAAAGAGATTGGCTATCCCATCCACACCAGCGGCGGCTCGTGGATCGCCGACATGGTGGCGCTGGGCATTCCGGATTCGCTCTATCACCCCATCCGCAAGATCACCTTTCTCTCGCCCAACAACGCCTGCGATTTCACTTATGCGACGCCGGTGTGCTGCGTGCTGGATGTGCGGGGCGTCTATCAGCACGTGGCGGCGCGGGCCGTGCGCGCTGGGGCGGAGATTCGCCCATCCTCCCCTGTCGAGGCCCCCGTGCTGGAAGGCACCCGCGTGGTGGGTGTGCGCAGCAAGAGCGCGCTGAACGAACCCGAAGAGTGGCGCGCCCCCGTCACCATCGACTGCTCGGGGTTTTCCTCCACCCTGGCGACGCGCGCGGGGCTGCACGGTGGCTATCACCGCTATGGCTATGGAGCCGAGTGGGATCTGGTCGCGCCGAACTATCCGCAGGATGAACTCTTCCTCATCATGGGCAGCAACGTCGCGCCAGCGGGGTATGCCTGGGCCTTTCCGCGTGGCAACGGGCGCGTGCGCCTGGGCGTGGGTGTCATCCGCCCCGATGTGGATGACGATGCTCGTGAATATCTGCGCACCTTCACCGAGCGCCTCACCCAACTGGCCCCCGTCTTTAAGGGTGCGAGCCCGCTGGAATATCACACGGGCCTCTTCCCCTCCGTCGGCACCATGCCGCACTTCGTGATGGATGGTCTGGTGACGGCGGGCGATTCCGCTGGCCAAGGTTCGACCCTGGTTGGCGAGGGCATCCGCTTCGCCCTCTATTCCGGCCAGATGGCGGGGGCGACGGCCAGCGCGGCGGTGCACAAGGGCGACACCTCAGCCAGCGCGCTCAGCGGTTATGAGCGCGCCTGGCGTGCCCGCTTTGGCCGCGATCTGGATGTGGCCCTGCTCATCAACCAGCGCATCGCCGCCTATTCCGACGCGCAGTGGGATGCCAGCCTGGATCTGTTGCGCCGTCTCACTCCCACCCAGGCTGCCGAAGCGGTGCGCGGCGACTTCACCATGAAGCTGGTGCTGGGCATCATTCGCCGCAATCCATCGCTGCTGCAACAGGGCGGGCGCGCCTTCGTCAACGTGATCTTGGGGCGTCTGGGGCGCACGCAACCCGTGACCGAAGCCGAGGTCAGCGCGGCGGGCGAATAGAGAGCAACGGCTGGGGTTGCCACCTACAGTTGAGGCAACCACGTGCCAACGCCACTCCGTCGCTGCAACTCTATGAACTACCTCACCATCCCCCGCCGACCTTTGATCAGGCTGGGTGGGTGTGCCATACTTGAAGGGAAAACGCCTGTGTGGCGTCGGTTCGTTGAAAGAGAGCAGCCACCATGTCGACACATAACATCATCGTCCTGGGGCCATCTGGGAGCGGTAAAACCACCTATTTGGCCAGCATGTATGAGCGCCTGAAGATTCAGCGCAAAGAAACCACCTTTTTCCTCAATGCCCCGCTAGAGCAGGGCAACACGCTGGGCCGCATGTATCAAGGGTTGATGCGCGGCCAATTGCCCGATAAAACGCTGATGGGCAACGTCACCAGTTGGAACTTTGACAGCAAAGTCACCACGGCGAAGGGCACCTTCACCGCCTTCCAGTTGAACTATCTGGACTACGCGGGCGAGCGCTTGACCCATCAGGCGCAGTACGATCCCCATCCCGAGTTTCACCAAGCGATCCAGGAAGCCGATTCCGTGGTCGGCTTGATCGATGGGTTGAAGATTCGCGATTATATGCGCGACCCCACCAAGCTCGAACCCATCTATGAGAATGTCGGCGCGGTCATGCGCCACATTCAAGCCAACCAGAACCAGATGCGTAGCCCCGTCCACTTCATCATCACCAAATGGGATGTCTTCAGCCGCGACGGCAAGACGATGCCCGGCAACGACATGCTGCAACAGGTGCGCGACGTGTTGATGAAATTCGACGACTTCCGCGACTTCGTGCAGAATCATCCCAACAAGAATGCTCCCATTCGCCTCATCCCTGTCAGCGCGCTGGGGCTAGGCTACATGGCGTTCCAGTCTGATGGTTCCATGCGTCCCCAGGCGGGCGTGTTGCCCAGCCCCTATCAGGTCGAGTTTCCCCTCGCCTGCGCGCTGGTGGATAAGATGCGCGAAGAGATCACCACCGTCGCTGAGCGCGAAGCCATCCACGACCGTGTGAAGACCGGGCGCGGCATCGTCTTCACCGTGTTGCAAAGCGTCTTGCAGCGGCTCAACACCAATCAACTGCGCAAGGCGTTGCCGGACCGCTTCCGTGAGGTGGATGAAGAATTGTTGACCTTCTTCCGTGACCTCGTCGTCACCGAAGTGACGAAGCGTGCCGACCAGCTTGGCCAATGGCACGAGCAATCCTTGCAGGGCGTCAAAGACCAAAAGTCCGCCTTTAACCACGTGCTAGAGAACTTTGTCTACCTGGAACGTATACTGGAAGAGCGCTATCCGTCAGCGACCCTGACGGCGCATTCTCAGGTGTGAGGTGGAGGAAGGGATGGTCAGTCGCACGACATTTCAAGCATGGCCGTTTTTGATCAGCACCGATGCGACCAGTGGTTTCGCCACCATCGTCGCACCGGCCTTTATGGTGGCGGCAGGCACAGCGGATCTGCTGCGCACCGTCACCGATGGCGACGTGACGCCCGCAGACGCAGTGAACGTGCGGGCCATCACGGGTGGCCCGGTGGGGTCGCTCTTAATTGCCTATCGCATCAGTGTGGCCCCGGGCACGCTGCTGGATAGCGCTGACGAGGTCTTGCTGGATCGCCAGGGCCGCCGCATCTTGTTGATCGAGGGCGTGGTGGTCGAGGGGCGTCTGCGCGACCTGGATGCCCTCGCCATGACCGCTGAGGATTTCGAGCAGGTGCGCGCGGCCTATCACGCTGCTTTTCGCGCCATGTGGGTCGCGGGGGATATCTTGCCCACGCAGTCGTCGCAGGCGTTTCCGCTGGGCCAACGCACCGGCACGCGGTTGGATGTCATCCGCAAGGCGCACATCACCCTGCCGCCGGACCGCGATGGTGACCCGCCGCCCGCCGCGCTCGGTGGGGGGGAATCGTCGCCGACGACGCCCCAGACTCCGCCGTTTACCCTCTTGATGGTGTTCTTTGCCGGAGCCGTCACCATCATCGCCTTTCTGGCGGTGATGGTGCACTTTCTCGATCAATCAAGTGATCGCTAGCTCAGCAGATAGCCCTGCTTCTTTAAGCGTTGGCGCGGCGCGGCAACAGCACGAAGCCCAGGATCAACCCCGCTACCAATCCCCCCAGATGCGCCTGCCACCCCAGATAGCTTGCATAGGCGACGTTGATCACGACGTTGATGGCTAAGAGCACCACCC
>JACDGC010000068.1 GCA_013815535.1 Ktedonobacterales bacterium | reverse complement strand
ATCCGGCAGGGTCACGGTCAGGTCATCTTCGCGCTCGATGGTGTGGTCAGCGGCGACGACGATGCCCGCGCGCCACAGCACGCCGGTGGAAGAAAGGCGCTGGCGTCCGTTCACGCTCACCACAGCCTGGGCGGCGGTTTCCACCGCGCCTGCCAGGGCATCAGAAAAGTTCGTCAACGAGGTGTTGGAGGGGGTTGGGGTCGTCATTGGAGGGTGCTCCCTTAATGGAATCTTGCATACTACTGCGCGATATCTTCGCGTCACTGCTCATAGTATGGCGCATCCTCCTGACCCCACACATCACCAATCCGCCTAGTGCCACGCCTGGACAAATGGCTAGCTCGACGGATCGGCAATGCGCTGGCCCCGGTTGCGCGCTCGCGCTAGGTGCTCGCTTGCGTCGGGCTGGCCCGCTGCCGCAGCAATTGGGCGGCATGCGACTTCTCGACATTCAGGAAGAAGAGCGGCACGAGTGCCAACAAGAACATCACCGCCAACAATGGGAAGAGAGCAGTGAAGTGGAAGCGGTCGATGACCACACCAGAGATGATCGCCGACAAGGGGGCAGAGATCGAGGTCGTCGCGGTATTGATGCCCGTGAAGAGCCCCATCTGGTCGGGATACGCGACGCGGGTGAGCAGGGGGAACGAGGCGACGGTCTGCGCCGCGTTGCCCACCCCGGCCACCGCCAAAATGAGGCAAATGAGCAGCACCGACTGGGTAAAGATCGCCGCAATCGAGGCGCCAGCCATCAGCACCACCCCGCCCAAGAACAACACTTTCAGGTTGATGCGATTGACGATGCGGATGAGGGGCAGATACGTCAGCGAGGTCGTCAGCAGCAAGATCAGCGGCAAGATCAGGGTGAAAGCGTCGGGCAACCCCAACACGTCCTTGCCAAAGCGCGTCAGGTTGATGCTGATGGCGTTGATCCCCAGCCAGAGCAACAACTGGGTCGCGTAATAGAGCGTCACCTGGCGATCACCGCTGATGCTGTGCCAATAATCGCGGAAACTATAGTGGTGCGATGCTTTGATGCCCACCAGATTGTGCGGCTCGCGGATGCCCACCACTGAGGGGATGAAGACCAGCGCGATGATGATGGCTGCTGCCACGAAGAGCGGCTCTGCCCCAACACCGGCGAAACCGAGGCCGATGCCCAACAGCAAGAACACCACCTGCCCAATCGCGCCGACAGCCTGGAAAATGCTATTGAGACTCCCCCGCTGCCGCTGGGGAGTGATGTCGGCCAGCAGCGCGTTATAGGGGTCATACATGATGTTGAAGGTGACGGAAAACAGGAAGATGCACACAAAGACCGCCGCCTGCACGGCCAGCAACGGCACACCGGGGATGAGTGCCGCGATGGGTTGAATGAACGGCGTCAGAGCGAGCAGCGCAATGGAGATCGGCAGGAAACGCAGGATGAAGATGCGGCGTCGTCCCCAGCGCGCGTGCCACGTGCGGTCGCTCCACGTCCCCACCAAGGGCTGAATGAAGGTGCCCTCAAAGGAATGGGTGCTGCTGAGGATGTTGATCAAGACGTTTGGCAGGTTGAGCGCGGCCAGAAACAAGGGCAACGCATAGAGATTCACGGCATAGAAGACACCGCTGCCAGCGTTGCCGCTGGAATACACGAGCGATTGTCGTGTGGTGAGTGGTTCGGGTTCGATGACGGCTTCACCTGGGCCGCCGTTGATGACCTCGCCCGGCGGGATGGCTACGCCGCCGATCACTTCGGGATTGAACTCCATGGTTAGCGCCCTTTCAACGGTGGTGGATGGGATCACGCGCGTCATTGCGCTGGGTGGAGACCGTGCGATTTCGCAACAGTATGGGCTAGCATACACGATCCCCTTCCTCTTCGCTAGATGAGGAAGGGGCAATGGAGAAATCCGGCGCAATTGCCTAGGCGGCAGGGGCGGGCGGTGGGGCACTTTGCCCTTGCCCGCGACTGGTGATGGCGGTGTAGACGAAGACCACGATTGCCGCGCCCAGCGCGATCAAGGTATCGCCGCCAACCTGGAAGGGTGCCCGCGCGCTCGGGTTGAAAATCAGCAGCACCGCGTTCACCGCCGCCAAGCTGAAGATGAAGAGGAAAAGCACCACCGAAACGGTGATGCCCGCGATCCCTAACAAACGAAGCGTGCGCTGGATGACTTGCCCGTTGTGCTCCACCACTGCTACGGCCAAAATCACTGCCGCTGCCGCGAGCAAAAGCAACCCGATATTCTCGAATGCCTGCGGGTAGTGGTTCACAGCCGATGCTGTGAAGGGGTTGAAGAGATCGCCAATGCTGGTATTTCTGACCGAGGCATTGTTATTGAGATACTGTACGAAGCCATCCGAAAAGTTCGCCAGGGCAAACGAAGGGATGAGCCACACCAGCGGCCCCAAGACCAAGCGCAGTGACAGCAAGACCTGATTGACCGCCACGGTGGCGATTTTGCCCGCGTCGCCCACGAACGCGCTGACGTTGTTTTGCCCCGCCACGGCCAGCACGCCGACGATGCCCGTCAGCAGCAGCGCCACCGCCGACGCGCTGAAGCCACCCACCAGATCAAGCTGGGCCAGCGATGACACGCTGCCAATCGGGGGCTTGATGGTGATGACGATCGGGTTGCCATCCAGGCCGATGGGGATGGAGGCGATCAGGTTCAACAGGCCGTAGGTCGTGTAAAACAGCACTGCCAGTCCGGCAAAATCTGTCGCGAATGACGCAAAAGAGAAAGGGTTCAGTTGCATCTGCCGCGCACTCATGGGCTGCCCATTGATGTGCGCTTGGCCGGGCAAACGCCGCGCCACGGCATCATAGATGAAGACGATCACCAACAAGACGTTGATGGTGAAGTAAAACCACGAGGCCCGCGCGAAATTATCGACGCGATTGAAATAGACCTCGGCTGCGTAGAACAGCGCGAACCCGCTGGTTAAGAGGACGTAAAGGAAGCGCGTCGGCGTGCGCGTCTCGGAGATGATGGTCTGCAATGCCAGCAATAATAAGCCCAAAAAGATGTAGATCGGCAACGACTGAGCGCCCTTGAGGTCCACCCCAAAACCACTGATAAAAAACGCTGTATACCCCAAGATCGCCACGATGGGCAGAGTAATTTGCGTCGAAGGCCAGCGAGGGTCGGTCGTTGGGGGCGCTGGCGGTACCACGTTGGCAGTCCCAACGGCGGATGGCTCGGCCATAATGAAGCATTTTCCTTTCATGACGAAGGCGAGGATCAATGATGGCACTGACTGCTGCTGAAAACGAACCGTTGATGTGTAGCCAGTCACACAGGCATTGTACCCGAATGCTTGACAGAATGGTAGAAGCGACCGACGAATATGGCTGAGTTTAGCGGCGAAGAGCACCAAAAGGGGGGAGGATGAACAACATCCTCCCCCCTTTTGTACATTGTGGTTGGAACTATGCCTTTTTCGGCGCGCGGGCGCGGCGCAACAACACCCAGAAGACACCAAAGACGATGGCGCCCAGAAGTGCCGCCACGACATGCACGTTTTCGATGATGATTTCGGTCGGCAGATTGACGTATGCCGTGAAGATATACGCACCCAACAGGGTGATCAGCACTGCTGGGAGGATGCTCGTGCCGATCTTTTCGCCAGCGAGTGCTTCAGAAACCGCCCCCGCCGCGAGCGCGATCAGCAAAATGATGATGAGACCAGCCAGGGTGATGGTATAGCCACCGTTCGCTATCAAACCGAGGATGTTGATCCGAACATAGGTCTGATGAAAGAGTTGATCGAAAAAGCCACTGGTCGGGAAAAGCTGAATCGTGGTGACGTTGCCGAGAAACATGGTTGTGCCTCCTCATGCAAGTGATGCTTTGGATGATGACAGGGTATCGGCCAGATTTACGCAAAAAGCATGCCAGCACATAAGAGCAGAGATGCTTTTTGCTATTTCACTTTATCATAATGTGCTGGGGAAACGTGCCAGCGACCCTTCACCGAAGGCCCAGTGCGTCCCAGGTGGCGTGCTGTTGCAAGGTGGCGAGGGCGAGCGGCGGCTGTGGGTGGGCGGGCAAGGGCTGCAACGCGCCCTGCCACCAGCCAACATCATGCCACGCGCCCAGCTTATAGCCCACCTGGCGATAGACGCCGAGTGGCACCAGCCCCATGGCTTCGTGTAGGGCGACGCTGCCTGGGTTGGGCAAGGCAATGCCCGCAAGGACATGGTAATAGCCCTGCGCCCGCAAGGCGGCAAAGAGCGCCGTATAGAGCGCCCGCCCGATCCCTTGCCCGCGTCGTTGGTCATGAACGTACACCGAGACATCCACCGCCCATTGATACGCAGCACGCTCGCGGTGGGGGCTGGCATAGGCATACCCCACCACCTCAGCGGATTGCTCACACACGAGCCAGGGCCAGCGTGTGAGCGTCTTCGTGATGCGTTGCGCCATTTCGGCGACGGTGGGGGGATCGATCTCGAAGGATGTCGCGCTCTCACGCACAATGGGGGCATAGATGGCTTGGCAGGCAGAGGCATCAGCTTCGGTGGCGAGGCGAATGAATGGTTCCATGGCGGGGGGCCTCCTGGTTGGCGAACTCTCCGTTGCATTGCACCCCATCAACGTAGCCCACCACCAATGGCGACACCATGGACACTTTGCACAAACTCATCTGCCAGCTACAGGCCCATTCAGGCGAAGGGCATATGCGGCTGGCAAAAGCTGTTTATTCGATGGTGCCGCCGACCAGCACCTCGTCGCCCGTGAGACCACCATACCCAACGGCAGCCTGACCGGGGGTGATGGCCCGCTGCGCCACGCTCAGCGCCACCTCGGCCCGACCATCCCCCAGAGGAGTGACGGTGGCGGGAATCTCCGCCGCTTTATAGCGGATGCGGATCGCTGCGGGGAAGGCGGCACCGGGCACGACATCACGCGGATAGTTGACCTCACGGATGCTGAAGGTCGTCTTTTCCAGCGCAGTCGCGGGACCAACGATGACGGCGTTGCGCGCGGCATCGAGCTTGACGACGTGCAACGGCTCAGCGGCAGTGATGCCCAAGCCCTTGCGCTGCCCCACGGTGTAGTATGCCAAACCGCGATGCTCGCCCAGCACCCCGCCATCCATGGCCAACAGCGGGCCGGGGGTCAGCCCTGGCACATTCGCCTCCGCCGCCGAAATGCGCCCCGCGCGCAGGTCCGCGTAGCGCTGCACGAAGCCGCGATAGTCATTCCCCGCGACGAAACAGATCTCTTGGCTGTCGGCCTTCTTCGCCACCGCCAAACCAAACTCTTCCGCCAGGGCGCGTACCTCGGGCTTGGTCATCTCGCCCAGGGGGAACATCGCGTGCGCGAGCTGATGTTGGTTCAGCAGGTGCAACATGTAGGACTGATCCTTCTGGCGATCCACCGCGCGGCGCAGGCGGCGCTCGCCCGTCAGGGGATCGTCATCCACCCGCACATAGTGGCCCGTCGCCAGATATTCGGCCCCCAGTGCCAGGGCGCGCTCCAGCAGCAAGGTGAAGCGGATGGTGCGGTTGCAACGCAAGCACGGATTGGGCGTGCGCCCAGCCGCATATTCGTCGTAAAAGAAGTCAACGATGGTCTTTTGGAAGGGTTCTTCGACATTGACCAGATAGAAGGGAATGTCGAGCTTCTGGGCCACGCGCCGCGCGTCGTAGACGGATTCTTCGGAGCAGCATTTATTTTCGCTGACTAGATCGACGCAGGTGTCGTCATGCGCCGCTGGCTCGGACCACAGACGCAGCATAATCCCGATCACATCATAGCCCTGCTGCTTGAGCAGCGCGGCGGCGACGGAGCTATCCACGCCGCCGCTCATGGCAATCACAACCCTGGTCATCGTCTCACTCGCCCGCGCACCTGCGCGCCACCGATCACAACACCCGCGCTGGCGGGTTGGAACACTTCATCTTGTGAAGCATAACACATGGGCGCTCAGCTTGCAACCTGGGCGCTCTGGCGCAGGCGCGCATAGAGGGCATCTTTGTGTTCATTGAAGGTGCGGCGACAATCCGGCGTGGTGATCTCATCGGTCCACATGATGTAGGCGTCTTCATTGTTGTCCGTGTAATAGCGTGGGCGGGTGCTGACGATCTTGAAGCCATATTTATGATAGAGCGCCTTCGCAGGTTCGTTGGTGACGCGCACCTCCAGGGTCATCCAACGCGCGCCGATTTGATAGCCAATGTCAAACAACGACACCAGCAGCAGTTCACCCAGACCCCGTCGCCGGGCGTTGGGATGGGTGGCGATGGTGGTGATGTGGGCCTCATCAACCGTCAGCCACAAGCCCGCGTACCCGATGAGCGCCTGCTGCGCGGGATCGTGCGCGCTCATCCGCGCCGGAGCGAGAAAGCCAAAGGGAAAGTTGCGGCGGGGCTGCGGCTCGCTGGCGGCCACCTGCGCCGCACGCTCAGCGATCTCTGCGTCGCGCAGAACGATGTAGTGCGCCCAGGCATTATCCTGAATCTCATGGCGATAGGCGCTCGCTGGCCACTGCGACGTTGGGTACGCCAGCTTCTCGATCTCGACGACGCGGGGGATGTCGCCCATCGTCATCTTACTGACAACATATCGCACCACTCATGCCTCTTCGGAAGCGCCATAGGGCGCGTGATGAAACCTTATGATATCATGCCCGCTCAGGAGGTCCAGGGATGGGATGCCGCGTGCTGGTGGTGATGTTGGGCCGCCGCACATAGCTTGGTGCCAGCGCCAGCGGGTCATCCCGCTCCCCAGCCGCCAACCGCAGCCACGCCAACTGGCCGATGCCAATGGCGCGGTCCGGTGCCCCACCTGCATGCACCGTCAGACGCTCCGGGCCCAACGCGGCCACCAATGCGCCCGCGTGCGCGTCCGAATATTCGCCGCATAACACGATGCTCCCGCTCCTGTCAGAGGCTGGCGCGACGATATCCGGCACCTGAGCGATGATGATGGGGCCACGCGGCTGCACATGCGGCACAGCCGCTGTGCCTGCTCTTGTCAGATCATACCAGCACAAGTACAGTTCGTCACGCCCCGCTTCGAGGACGGCCAAGATGCTGGCATCCCCTGGCGTCAGGCTGAGGGCGGGGTCGCTTTCACGCAGGGCATCTTCGGCCAGCCCATCAAGGGTGGGCACGCCAATCAGCGGCACATCCCAGACGAAGGCGAGCGTTTTCGCCGCTGTCACGGCCACACGCGTGCCATTGAAAGACCCTGGCCCGGTCGCCACCGCCACCGCCGTCACCGCGCCATGGGGCGCATCTGCCGCCGCCAAAAGCGTGTCGATGCCGCCGAAGAGTTGTGTGCTGTGCTGTTGGCCAATCGCCCAATGATGGGTCGCGACGGGGCGACCCTCCCGCAAGAGAGCGAGGCTGGCCCAGTTGGTCGAGGCGTCAATGGCAAGCAGCATGGCGAGCAACTCCCTTACAGCGCGCACTGAGCGAGCAAGACGTAGCCACGCTCACCACGCGCGCAGCCGGTGATGCGCCGCTTATGCGTACCCGTCACGGCCAGTTCCAGCCACAGATTGGGCATCGTCCAGGCATCGGGTGCACGCTCGGCCCATTCCACCACACACACGCCCGCGCCATTGAAATAATCCGCAAAGCCCAGCGACCAGATTTCTTCGGGGTCATCGAGCCGATAGAGATCGAAATGATAGAGGGGCAGACGCCCGCTCAGATGTTCTTTCAGCAGCGTAAACGTGGGGCTGTTGATGACCTCGGCGCAATCTAACCCGCGTGCGAAGCCTTGCGTCAGAGCCGTTTTGCCGCTGCCCAAGGGGCCGCTGAGCAGCAGCACATCGCCCGGCGCGGCACTGCGGCCCAGCCGCTCGCCGAGCGCCTGCGTGTTGCGCAAAGCGCCCACATCAATGAGCGTCGTGGGTGCGCCGTCCGGGCAAGGCAACATCCGCGTCACCGCGCGCTCGCCGCGAGGGCATGGGTCAGCGAGTGGCAGAGCGGCAGACCATCCGTGCCACCAAGGACTGTCTCGCAACACCGCTCGGGGTGTGGCATCAACGCCATGACGTTGCCGCGCGTGTTGATGATGCCCGCGATGTTGTTGCGCGAACCGTTGGGGTTGGCTGCCGCCGTCACCTGCCCAGTGGCATCGCAATAGCGCAAGACGACGCCGCGCCGTGCTTCCAGGCTCTCAAGCTCCGCGTCGTCCAGGTAAAAGTTCCCCTCGCCGTGCGAAATGGGGATGCGCAACACCTGGCCCACCTCACACGCGCTCGTGAAAGGCGTGTCGGTGCGCTCCACCCGCAGATGCACCCACTCGCAGCGAAATGCCATGCCCGCGTTGCGGCGCAACGCCCCTGGCAGCAGACCCGCCTCGCAGAGGATCTGGAAGCCATTGCAACTGCCCAAGACCAGCCCGCCGCTCTCGGCAAACTGCGCAACGGATTCCATGATGGGTGAGAAACGCGCGATGGCGCCAGCGCGCAGATAGTCGCCGTGCGCGAAACCACCAGGGACGATCAGCGCGTCGCAGTCATGCAGGTCGCGGTCACCATGCCACAGATACACGGCCTCGTGGCCCAACACCCGCGTCAGCACATGATGCCAGTCTCGGTCGCTCCACGTGCCCGGAAACACCAAAATCCCAAACTTCATCGAATCGACTCCTCGCGCCGCTCCTGAAAATGCCGTTTCATTATACGACAAGACGCGGGGAAGTCGTCGGCGCGGCTCACGTGTTAGGGAGCCGCGATGGTCGGGCGTTTGGGGATGACGAACCACAAAACGAGATAGGGCACCACGCCAGGCAAACCACCTGGGAGTGCCAAAAACAGAAACAAGACGCGGAACCACCAGGGATTGACGCCAGCATAGGCCCCCAAGGCACCGCAAACCCCTCCGAGCATCCCATTCTGTCGCTGCAATGGTAAACGCTTGATCATGTTAGGGCTCCTCTCCGGTTCGACATCAGCAAACATGCGGGCAAACAGCGCGTGACGTATGCCCCATAAGATTAGATGGCGCTAGCAAGAAGTGCGACAGTAACGGAATGCACAAAGTTTTGCCTGGGGCTTTGCCACCATGGTTGCCGTTGCCAATACGATAAACGGCTTCTCATGACTACAAAGGGCGAACTGACGGAAGCGGTGCTCGACCATCTGGTGGTTTCTGGCGATACGACGGCCATCACGGCGCGCCTCACCGCGTTGCGATCCCAAGGGGGGATGAGGGGCTGCTCGCCCCCTCATCAGTGCGGATGCAACGAAAGAATGCGTGAGCATCTGAAATGGGATTGGTCAACTGCCCGACTGAATCACGCATCGTTGAGGCCACCAGCGAAAGGGGCATCATTCCACGTCGCCCCAGAGGATGGTGCGGCGCGTGCCATCGGGTAGATCCAGCAACAGGGCGCCTTCGTCCGTCACCCCCCCTGCGATGCCCGCGAGCAGTTCATCGCCTTGGTGGACGGTGGTGGGGCGGCCCAGCGTCACCAAGCGCGCCCGCCACGCCGCCAGCAATGACTGGTGGGCCAGGGAATCGGCGGCCAGTCGTTGTGCCCACCCGCCCAACTCGTGCAAGAAGGCAACGATGAGGGGCTCACGCGCGAACGTCTGACCACAGGCAGCAGCCAATGTCGTGGCTTTCGACGCGAGTTCGGGCCAGGGGTCCAGCGAACCATTCACGTTCATTCCCAGGCCCACCACAGCAGCCAAGCGATTCCCCGGCAATGTCGTCGTTTCGATGAGGATGCCAGCGACCTTACGATCATCGAGCAGCACATCATTGGGCCACTTCAGCCCGACACGCCCAGGCGCGATCCCTTGTGCCGCCACAGCCTCAGTCACGGCCAGGCCCGCCGCAAGCACCAACCAATGCGGTGCATACGTGGGGAACAGCAAGACGGAAAGCAGGATCTGCTGGCCTGGCAACGTCACCCACAGCCTTCCTTGGCGTCCGCGCCCGGCGGGTTGGGCATCCGTCAGCACCAACGTCCCTGCCGGAGCTCCGGCGTTGGCGCGTTGAAGCGCGACCGTGTTGGTCGAGGGGATCACCGGCTCATAGATACGTGGGAAGCCCAAACCTGCGATGGGTAGCTGCTCTGCCAGCCAGCCCAGGTCCAAAGGTGGCACTGCATTGCCCACTTGTGGCACTCCGATTCTGTGCACGCGCATTTCGCGGCACGGTGTGCTCGATCCTAACGCACGCGCTGAAATTGCTCGGCAAAGGACTGCGCGACGGCAAATGGCAGATGGTCACCAATATCACGTCCATAGTAGGCTTGCACGATGGTGAGGTCTGGCGCCAGTAAGAAATCAGCGGGCAATTGCAGATGGTTGCCATCGCTGATCTTGCCCAATTGACGGCGCATGGCCTCGGCAACTTCGGGAAAGCGCCCCACATAACCACGCAAGAAGCCAACCAGCGATCGCCGCCGTGCCTGATAGAGGCGGAAGATGTTTTGCTGGGGATCAGCAATGGTGGGGATGAGTTGACTGATATCTTGGGCATAGTGCAGCGTCGTTTCGCGCGATGTCTCGAAGATGCCGATGATGCGCAAGCCGGTCGCGCTGAGGGCAGGAAGCTGTTGCCGCAGATACCACAACCGCAGGCTACAGAGTTGACAAGCAGCGGAGCGATAAAATGAGAGCAAAACTGGTTGCCCAGCGAACTGATCCAGACGCACTTCGCGGCCATTGACATCCATCGCGGAAAAGAGGGGTGCCACCATTCCCGCTTGCAATTGCTTCATGATCCCATAATCCTTCCCAACATGCACACTGGGGAAAGCTCCCCAATCATGTGATTAGAGCGGGCTGAGTGCCCGCCACACAAGCCATAGCCGTTTTGGGGGAACGCCAAGATTATAAGGGGGAGGAAGATCACACGCAGAACACTAAGCAATGGAGTGTTTCAAAGCGAATATGGCAAGATATGAGGAGGCCCAGGAACGCATGCGTTCCTGGGC
>JACDGC010000806.1 GCA_013815535.1 Ktedonobacterales bacterium | reverse complement strand
GAGCTATGGTTGCAGAGTGACGCCAAAAGCACCGACCAGTTTTTCGTGGTCGAAAAAGCGAATTGGCAGAAGCTGATTGGGACCTTCACCCCTGGCCCCGGTGCCAAAAAGTTGGTCAGCGGCTGCTAGCTTTTCTCATATGACCGCGAGCGCCCGCAGGGAGAGAGACGCACTCTTCCTTGCGGGCGCTCATTTCTCTGCATTTGTGCTCGCTTTCATGCTATAGTAAGCGAGAAGACGTGGTGTGCCTTGGTTCTGATGGACGGAGCAAAGGGGAGCGGTGATGGTGCAGCGTTGGCTGACTTGGTGGCTGCTTGCCGCAGCCCTGGTGGTGACGGTGCCAGCCGTGCGCCCCAGCGCCTTAGCCGAGGCCACACAGCCAGCGGCTTGCCCAACGACCGCCACACCCCTGACCATTCCCCTGCGAACGGATGGCGATCCGCTATCGCTGGTGCTGAGCACCAACTTCGATGACGCCACCCAACTCGACCCCCAGGCGCAGCCCAGCGCCAAAGAAACGTTGCGCTTGTTGCAAGCGTGGCACCCGCCCCTGGTGCGGCTACATTTTGGCTTTCGTTCGCGTGTGCCATCGTTGCCAGAGTCGGTTGCTGGGCAGTGGGATTTTCACACCACCGATGCCGCCATCGCGAATCTGCGGGCGGGGGGCATCACCTACGTGCTGAATGTGCGCTCGGCACCCCCGTGGATGTTCAATCGCTGGGGGCGGCTGCGCGATCCCTCTGGCCGCGAATTCGCGCAGTATATGGCGCGACTGGTCGGTTGGTATAACAAAGGTGGCTTCACTGATGAGCAGGGGCAGTTCCACGCCTCGGGCCATCAGGGATGGGTGCAAACTTGGGAGATCTGGAACGAACCCAACTCGGGGTATGAGATCCCCGCGCCCGTGGCGGACCCAGGGGCAACCTGGATGCAAGCACGCGATTTTGGGCGGCTCTATGACACCGTGGTGCGGGCGATGCGTGCGGTGGATCCTTCCATCCGGGTTGGGGGGCCAGCCATGTCGCCGGGGGGCGACGCGGCGTATTTGCGCAACTTTCTCGCCACTGTGCGACAGCCGATTGATTTCGTCTCTCTGCACTACTACCCCATCTGGCGGGCCGATGCCCCCGATGGCGACATCTTTGCTGGCATCGGCACAGACCTGCCCGCGCGCATTGCGGCAGCGCAAGCGGTGCTGGCGGCGCGGTTCGCGCATCCGCCGCCCTTGTGGCTCGACGAAGTGAACCTGAATGAGGGCACGGTGGGCACGCTGGATGCGCGGGCCACTGCCCCCATCGGCTATGCCTTCGCGGCGCAGACCTTTGCCGAGTCGTTGGTGCAGCATCTGGCCCTCACCAGCGAATTCCAATTCGTGAGCAATGCCCAAGGGGGCTTGGTCGATAGCGCGGGCAGTGGGGCCTTTCGCGCCTATTGGCTCTATCAATTGTTGGGGCACACCTTCCCCGCTGGTTCACGCTTGCTGAGCGCGACAGTGCGGGCGGGTTTGGTGCTGGTGGTGGCCCTGGCACCGGATCGACAGTCGATCTCGGTGCTGTTGGGCAACACCGCCGTGGCCCGTGGGGACGACGTAGGGGGCGCTGGCGTGCCCCAGGCCGTGTGTTTGAACCTGCGTGATATGCAGGGCAACATTACCTTCCCTCTGGTCGCGCCAGCGCGCTTGTGGCGCTTCGACGCGCAGACGCGCACCGATGCCCTGCCCACGCCGACATCGCTGCTGCTGCCCGCCAGCGGGCAGGCATATGCCGCGCTGCCGCTCACCTTGGGTGGCTACGGCGCCACCATCCTCAGCATCCCGATTTATGCCCCCTTCTCGCAGCCCTTTGCGGTATGATGATGCCATGCATATCGACATTTTCACCCTTTTCCCCGCGACGGTGCGGGCACCGCTGGATGAAAGCATCTTGCGGCGTGCCCAGGACCGGGGCATCCTGACGATTGGGGTGCACAACATCCGCGACGCGACGACGGATAAGCACCATGTCTGCGATGACGTGCCCTATGGCGGTGGTGCGGGGATGGTGATGAAGCCTGAGCCCATCTTTGCCGCCGTCGAGGCCGTCTATGCGGGCGGGCCGATCATTCTGATGGCGCCGCAGGGGCGGCGTTTCTCCCAAGATATCGCGCAGGAACTGAGCGCGCACCCACGCCTCAGCTTCATCTGTGGCCACTATGAAGGGGTGGATGAACGTGTGCGGGCGCATCTGGCGACCGATGAAATCTCGATCGGGGATTTCGTGCTGACGGGCGGCGA
>JACDGC010000805.1 GCA_013815535.1 Ktedonobacterales bacterium | reverse complement strand
CAACCCCGCCACGTCGCTTGACACCCACTGCCAATAGCGGCCAGGGTGCTGGATATCATCGAAATGGGCGAGGTATTCATAGGCGAATTCCGTCCAATCGATATCGCCCCGCCGATACGCCGCGCTGAGAGTGGTCGGCGGCGCGAGATGGTCCCACCAGGCGGTGAAGAAGCCATGCGCCACCCAGGCAGGGTACCAGCGTTCCACGAGGATGCGCGCGGAGCCGGGTTCAACCGGAGCGCCCGCCCGCGCCGTGCGCACCCGTTCCCCCAGCGCCGGATGCCACACCGTCGTCACAGCGCCACCCCATCAGGGGGGGCATGCACCTCCGTGATACAGGGGACGCCGGGCCGATGCAGCGTCACCCACACCTGCCCGGCGTCCATCGCCACCAGCGCCGAGGGGTAGCCGCCTTGCTCGACCAGCACCCCCGCCGCCTCCACCACCTGCACGCCCCACCCGTCATCCGGCAACCAGGCCACGACAATCACCAGCGGCATCACCGACCCCCTGGCAGCAAAAGGCTTGCAACATTGCGCCCCAGGAGGGTGATACCCACCCGAGGCAGTTCTTGCAGCACCCGCCCAGTCGCGTCTTCAATCAGCACCACCGACTGTGATACCACCCCGGCCATAATGAGCCGTTCCATCTGGGACCGCTCCGCCGCCGTCAGGTCAGCCAAGGCCCAAGAACGCGCCACCGCCAAACGCAGCAGCAGCGCACGTTCTTCCCCCGTCAACCCAAAAGCCACCTGGCGCAGATACGCCCAATCAATCGCCATGGCGTACCCCCTGGCGCGGCAGTTCGCGCAGCACATCACGACCCAACGGCATCAGGCGCACCACGTCGAGCTGATGGTCAGTGCCGTTGGCATCTTTCAGCCCGCGCGCTTCCTCGACGACCAATTGCCGTGCCGCCAAATGAATAACGGCAATCTGCTCATCCTCGGTGAGCAACTGCTTCAACACCTGCCCATCCTGGGAGACCCGTTTGAGCACCGCCACCTGTGCCGCCGTGAGTTGCGCCCCCACCGCCTGCACATATTGCTTGTCAATCCGCATCACACCCCCCTTTCATCGCGCGAAGGACGTTTGCCCATCGCGCTCCCAGCCGTTGACCACCTGACAGCCCTCTGCCGTCAGCCAAATTTCCGTGCCCGCCTTGCGCAGCTCCACCAACGGCAGCGTTGCCGCACACATCCCTCGCGCCACTGCCAAGAGGGGCGAGGGCAGCCCCAGCACCGAATCACGCCCGCCCACCGCGAGCAGTGCCAGGAGCACCCGCACTTCATCGTGGGTCAAGACATCAGCGACCCGCGCCGCCTCAGCGACCGTCATACTGCACCACCCCATGCCGCCAGGTCTGCGCTTGCTGCACGTCTGTCACCCACCGCCCCGGCGCACACACCTTGACCACCAGCGCCGGGTACCCACCCTCGGCGTGGTAGACCAAGCGGCCCCCGTAGAGCAACACTACCCGCCACCCGCTGCCCCGCTGCGTCCGATGCAGCCACACTTCCAGGTCGCCGACCACCAGCCGCAGCCGCCACCCGTCATCACCGAAAGACCACCCTTCCAGATAATCGCGCACCGATTGGGCGAGGCTGATGATGCGCGCGCCCAGCAACGGCCCCGTCAGCACCCGCGTCCGCAGGTCATCCGCGAACGGGGCATGCGTCGGGCAGAAGACATCGGGCAGCATGGGCAGGTCCGCGCCACGCCCATGGCACGCCTTGCACACCGCCGGGGCACCGCACCCCCCACACTTGAGCCAGGAATAGAACCGCCCATCGGTCTGCCAGTCATGCGGCCCCGCCGCACACTCCACACCCTGAGCCACTTCACTCACATCCGTGACCCCCTTTCCCCCCTACCAAAAACACCGCCCGCCAAATAGCAAGCGGGGGAGCCATGCGGGGGAGACGAACCCCCGCGCATCACCGGACATGGCTCAGAGACGACTGCGCAGCGCCGCCAGCAAGGGCAGCGCATCAGGATGCACGGGAATGCGCTGGACAATCGCGCCGGATGAAGCGCGGCGCACGAGATAGGTCAGGCCGTTCGCGCTTTGAGTGACATCCATCGTGGCGACCAGGACGCGGGCAGCGTCGAGCCGTTGACCCGGCACTGCCGGAGCGTAGACGCGACGCGCAATGGCGGAAGTCCGCGACGAGCGAGCACGAAGTGATGCCGTCATGCAAGTTTCTCCCTTTCCGTGATGCCCCCCAAAAAGGGGACAAAAAGGCCCTGGCCGACATCCGACCAGGGCAAAC
>JACDGC010000067.1 GCA_013815535.1 Ktedonobacterales bacterium | reverse complement strand
AGCCCGTTTCGGCGCTGGACGTCTCCATTCAATCGCAGGTGCTAAACTTGCTGAAGGACCTGCAAGGTGAGTTCGGGCTGACCTATCTCTTCATTGCGCATAACCTGCCAGTGGTGGAGTATATCAGCGACCGCATTGGCGTCATGTATCTGGGCAAGATGGTCGAGGTCGCGGAAGCCAAGACGCTCTACCACGGTCCGCTCCATCCCTACACCGCCTCGCTGCTGTCGGCAGCGCCCATCCCTGACCCCACAGTGCGCCGCCAGCGCATCTTGCTCTCGGGTGATGTGCCCAGCCCGCTCAACCCACCGACCGGCTGCCGCTTCCACACGCGTTGCCCGATCGCCCAACAGATTTGCTCGGAGCAAGAGCCGCTGTTGGTCGACAAAACTGGGCAGGGCCACTTTGCCGCGTGCCACTTCTCGGATCGCGTCGATGCCCTCATCAAGGGGCAAGAGCGCATCAACAAGGGCACTGTGGTGGTGATGCAAGGGTCGAGTGAACAGGTGCTCACGAAAGCCGAGCCAGTCGCTGGAGCCGACACCGTTCTGTAGCTCTGCCAGCGTTTGCCCCGCCTCATCACATGATGAGGCGGGGCACTTTGGTATGGTCGCGCTGGGGCAGACTTTGCGGCGGATTAATAGAGCGAAGCCAAGACATTATTGAGGCTATGTAATGTGATGCTTGGCCACAGCGAGTTCGTTGCGCGCACCAGCCAACCCAGCACCAACGCGAGGATGAGAATCGCCCCTGAATGGACCAAGGGATAGCCCCACCCGTGCGTCCACACCCAGTTCGGCCAGTGTGTCAGCGTAAACAGACACGCCGTGAGGACGTTGGCAGGCCAAAAACGGACCATCCGCCGCAATTGCGCCAGCACAAAACCCCGAAACAAAACTTCCTCGAAGAAAGAGGAAACGACGGTGGAAACCAAGGTAAGTGCCAGCAGGGGATGATTGGTAGCCCCTAGCATTTGCCCGCCCAGGCGCTGAAAAACGACGATGCCGAGCAGGTAGATGGCAATGACGGCCCCGCTCAAGAGCACGCTTTGGCGGTTGAGTGGTGTCGTCAATCCCAATGCGAGGGCTGGCGGCGTGTGATCAACATACCACAGATAGATGATGACTGGCACCACCCACACCAGTGCTTTGATCGCGTTTGAGAAGGCTTGTTGCGCCAGCGGGTCTGTGATATGCGTGTCTGCCAGTGAATAGATCACGGTGGCACGCAGCACCCAAATGGCAAAGAAGCCTGCGAGAAACACCCAAAACTTCCAGGGATTTTGACGTGTAGCCAGGAGAGATGCCATAGAAAGCTCCTTTGCTCCATCATACATGCTTGTTGTCGTGATCGCCACTTTTGTGCGCTACTGTGAGAATAGTCCTATGCTATACTCTATCCAGAACATCTGTTCGGGCAATTTGGGCACGAGGTTATCCCCATGGCAAGCGAGCGCATCACTGGGCCAGATTGGCAAGATGAAGATCAGACCGAAGGTAGCTTGCGACCTCGGCTCTTGCGTGAATACATCGGGCAAGACAAAGTGAAAGAGCAAGTGCAGATCTTGCTGGAAGCGGCGAAGGGGCGCAGCGAGGCGCTGGACCACGTGCTGCTCTATGGCCCCCCTGGGCTCGGCAAGACGTCGCTGGCGATCATCCTGGCGGCAGAGATGGGGGCCAACCTGCGGATGACCAGCGGGCCAGCCATCGAGCATGGGGGCGACTTGGCATCGCTGCTGACCACGCTGGAGGCGGGCGACATCCTCTTCATCGACGAAATCCACCGGATGAGCCGCGCCATCGAAGAGCGGCTCTACTCG
The DNA here is from genome assembly GCA_013815535.1 of Ktedonobacterales bacterium. GTDB lineage: Bacteria > Chloroflexota > Ktedonobacteria > Ktedonobacterales > JACDGC01 > JACDGC01. The sequence continues at coordinate 9,110 of JACDGC010000067.1, read as the reverse complement.
GCTATGGAAGATTTCGCGCTGGACCTGATGATCGGCAAGGGACCCAGCGCCCGCAGCGTGCGCCTGAATCTCCCCCACTTTACGGTGGTGGGCGCGACCACGCGGCTTGGCTCGCTCGCCGCCCCCCTGCGCGACCGCTTCGGCGCGATCTATCGGTTGGATTACTATGACCCCGCCGCACTGGGGATGATCATCAATCGCTCCGCAAAGATCCTGCGCGTACCTATCGAGGCGACGGGGACTGAAGAGATCGCCAGCCGCGCGCGTGGCACGCCCCGCATCGCCAATCGCCTGCTGCGCCGCGTGCGCGACTATGCCCAGGTGCGCGCCGACGGCAACATCACCCGGCCTGTCGCGCAAGATGCCCTGGCCGCGCTGGAGATCGATGAACTGGGATTAGACCTGCTGGACCGCCGCTACATGCTCGCCATCATCGAAAAGTTCAACGGTGGCCCCGTCGGGGTCGAGACGCTGGCGGCCACCCTCAGCGAAGCCTCCGAAACCATCGAGGATGTGATGGAGCCGTTCCTGCTGCATCTGGGCTTCATCGCCCGCACCACGCGGGGGCGCATCGCCACGCGCAACGCCTATCATCATCTGGGGCTACCGCCCAAGGAAGATCTCGGCGGCCTGTGGGGCGTGCAATTGCCAACCATCTAATGTGGCTCAGCCGGACGTCTGGCACAGCGCATGCATCACAGTGGCCCAAACCATCCAAGGGAAAGGGTCACACTGATGCAACCAATGGGACATCTCGCCGGGCAGCCACGCGATGGGCGCAAAGCCGCCATCGCCTTCGTCCTTTCGCATGAGCAATTTCCGGTGCCAGAGCTCGTGCAACTGGGCGCGGCAGCCGAAAAAGCGGGCTTCGACAATATCTGGACGAGCGATCATCTGCAGCCCTGGCAAAACAACGAAGGGCATTCAGGGCTGGCATGGTTGACGCTGGCCGCGATCACGCAGCACACCAGCCACATCACCATGGGGACGGGCGTCACCAGCCCCACCTATCGCTATCATCCGACGGTGGTGGCAGAGGCCTTCGCCACGCTCAGCATGCTCGCGCCGGGCCGCGTATTCCTCGGCGTGGGCTCGGGCGAGGCGCTGAATGAAGCAGCGGCCACGGGCCAATGGGGCGACTATGCCGAACGTTCGGGGCGGTTAATCGAGGCGGTGGAGATCATCCGCCAGCTGTGGTCGGGCGAATGGGTCAACTTTGCGGGGCAATATTATCAAGTGCCACAAACCAAGCTCTATGATGTGCCCCGTCAACCCATTCCCATTTACGTCGCGGCGAGTGGGCCAAAGAGCATGCGGTTGGCAGGCATTCATGGCGACGGGCTGATCACCGATGCCGAGCGCGCTTTGCAGGACGACCTGCGGCAAGCCTTCGCCGAGGGCGCGCGTTCTGTGGGCAAAAATCCTGATGCCATGCCGATCCTGGCGGAACACATGGTGATCGTAGGCGACGAGAATGACGCACGGGCGGGCGCGAAACTCTGGAACTTCCTGCCCAATGCCTGGGCGAAATATGTGAATGTGGAAGACCCGCGCGAGATCGAACAGGAAGCACAACAGGATGTGCCGTTGGAACAGGTCATTGCCAAATGGCCAATCAGCCGCGACCCCCAAGTGCACATCGAGGCAATACAAAAGCTGATCGATGGAGGCGTCACCCAAATATACGTCCATTCACCCCAGCCTGAGCAGCAGATGGTCATTGACTTCTATGGCCGCGAAGTGCTGCCCAAGCTCCAAGGCGTGGCCACCACCGCTCGCTGAAACGTCGGCCCATCTCCGGCTCTCACCTTTCGCGTGATCGGAGATGGGCCGCTTTGCATTACGCAGTGGCAGAGGCGATGAAGGCAGCCACGACGGCTGGGTCAAACTGCGTGCCTGCGCCGCGCTCAAGCTCACCCAGCGCCTCTTCATGGGTGAATGCCGGGCGATAGGGGCGCTCGGAGACGAGCGCGCCATAGACATCGCACACCGCCACGATGCGCGCCCCCAATGGGATCACTTCCCCGGCAGAACCCAGCGGATAGCCCGAGCCATCCCACCGCTCACGTTGGGCGGCGATGATGGGGGCGATGGCAGCCAACACGCCGCCCACGCTCGTGAGCAACCGTTCCCCCAGATGGGGATGTTCACGCACGAATGCCCATTCTTCGGTTGAGAGGGGGTCAGATTTCTGCAAAATCTCGGCGGGGATGCCCAGATTCCCCACGTCATGGAGCAGCGCGGCCAAGCCGACCAACCGTGATTCTTCAACGGAGCGCCCCAAGAGCAGCGCCGTTTCCTGCGCGAGTTCCGCCAGATTGCGCGCGTGGTCGATGCCCTCGATATCGCGCGCTTCCATGGCGGATGCCAGGGCCTGGATGCTGCCATTTTTTGCCAGCATCACATCCAGGTAACTCATGCCCCATGGTTCAGTGCCCGCGCTGGGCAGTTCATGCGATGGCGCGAAGGGTGGCAGTTCCGCAGCATAGAGGGGCGCTTCTGGCAGCGTCAGCGAAGGTGCAGCATGACGTAAGAGATTCGTCGTGCCGCCTTCGCGCAGGGCATGCTCAGCGAGATCGAGCAAAGCGGCGGCGCTGCGGCCATCATCGGGGCAGAGTGCCAAGCCAGCACGCAGACTCACCCGCACCCGCTCGGACGGTTCGCCTGGGGCCGATGCAATGGCCAAGGCTTCTTGCGCCACTGCCGTGAGGATGCCCTCGGTCAGCGCGCGTGCCTGGGGGAACTGCGTGCCTGACCACACCACCGCAAAGCGATCTGCCCCCACGCGGGCAAGCAAGGTCTCTTCACCCAGTTGGCTGCGCAGCCGCTCCGCCACGGCGATTAGCACCTCATCACCAAAAGCGTAGCTATACAGCGTGTTGATGCTGCGAAACTGATCGAGATCGAACACCACCAGCGCTAGGGGACGTGCATGCGTCAACGCCAGCGCCACATCCGCTTCGAGCCGCGTCATCAGGGCACTGTGGGTGATGGCCCCCGTGAGGGAATCATACAAAACGGGATGGTTAGTGAGCGCGGGCAAAGCGGTGGGGACGTGGCCACGGCGACGCTCTGGGGCAGCGGCCACTTGCCGGGGAGGCAACGGCGCGTCAACTGATGGGTGGGTTGCCTCCCCAAATGAGCGCCCCCCCACGAGCGTGGGGATGGCCAGCGGGGCGGTGTCGATGGTCGTGATGGCCAGTGGTGGCACGTCAGCCGCCACGGGGGTGTGCATCTGTGGCAACAACAGCTGTTGCTGCGCCGTCACTGCCGCGACGCGCCAGCGTTGCTCGGCGCGCATGGCCTCCATGGCACCAAGCACGAGCGTGGCACAGGCGGCGACCAGCACGGTGCTGCCGACAGCCCAACGCCACACAGTGTCATTGATGAACAGAGCCAGCGGGCTAAACAGCGTGATGGCCGCCACCGCGAAGGTGCCCCCCAGGGCGAGCAAGCTCACGAGCTTGCTGCCACTTAGACGCGGCAATGGCGTGGCGTCGCTCGCATGGTATGGTCGCAGCATGACCGATTCCTCCCGACATTCCCGTGTGGGCCGCCAAAGGCATGACACTGGGAACGTGACGATTTCCTCAGCAACCATATCGGCAGGCGACGGGAGCCTCTGAAGACCCGCACCGAGCAGGGGATTGTGTGATAAAATGACGGCGACAGCGACGGGGGCACCACGGGATAGCCCGACCCAAAGAGCAGGAGATTCGCCATGCCCAAGCGCATTCTCATCGTAGATGACGAAGAAATGATCGCCGATATGATGGAACAAACCCTCTTAGAGGAAGGCTATAGCGCCCGCAAAACGACGCAATCACTGCGGTTTTTCGACGAAGTTCGGGACTTTCGCCCCGATCTGGTCCTGCTGGATCTGATGATGCCCTATCTGGATGGCAGCGACGAATTGCAATTGTTGGCGTTGCAACCCGACACGCGCGACATCCCCATCATCATGATCACGGCGGATACCACCGCGAAGGGGCGCGAAGCGGAATATCAGGCGATGGGCGTGCGCACGGTGGTGATCAAGCCGGTGGACCTGACGGAACTGCTGCAACTCATCCGCGCGACCATTGGCGCGCCGCAATAGAGGGGGAACGTGATGGCACAACCAAGCGAAAACCCAGCCCGCCGCGTGGCGCTGGATGTGATGGGCGGAGACCATGCCCCCCAAGAGGTCGTGGCGGGTGCGGTGCAGGCGGCGCGCGAAGGCAACATTGGCATCATCCTGGTCGGCCCCGAGCCCGCTATTCGCGAAGAGATGGCGAAATATGACACGGGCGGTCTGGACCTCACCATCGAGCACACCGATGAAGTCATCGGCATGGATGAGCATCCGGCGGAGGCGGTGCGTGCCCGCCCACGTAACACCCTCAGCGTTTGCATGCAACTCATCAAAGATGGCCGCGCCGATGCCATGGCATCAGCGGGCAACAGTGGCGCGGTCGTGACGGCGGCGGTGCTGGGGCTTGGGCGCATCAAGGGGGTGCCCCGTCCCGCGCTGGGGGCTGTGCTGCCCACCGCGACGGGCAAACCGACGTTGTTGCTCGACATCGGCGCGACGACCGACAGCAAGCCAGACTATCTGGCCCAATATGCCCTGATGGGGTCGGCCTACATGCAGGGCATCTTTGACATCGCGCAGCCACGGGTGGCCCTGCTGGCCAATGGCGAGGAAGATGGCAAGGGCGACCAGTTGGTGCAAGCCGCGCATGGCCTCATCCGCGCCATCGCGGCCAAGGGCATGGTGAATTTCGTCGGCAATGTCGAGGGCCGCGACATCCCTAAGGGGGAAGTCGATGTCATCGTTTGCGACGGCTTTGTGGGCAACGTGGCACTGAAACTGAGCGAGGGCCTCAGCCGCATGTTGCTGGGTGCCATCCGCACGGAGATTTATTCCAACCCCATCAATCAGTTGGGCGGCCTCATCCTCAAAGGGGCCTTCAACAAGGTGCGCGCGAAATTGGACGACGAAGAATATGGCGGCGCGCCGTTGCTGGGGGTGCGTGGCGTCGCCATTGTTGGCCACGGCAGCAGCCACGCCCGCGCCATCAAGAATATGATCCGCGTGGCCCGTCAAGCGGGCGACCAGCAGCTCCCCGCGAAGATCGCGGAGGGGGTTGCTGCCGCAGGGGCCGCCACCACCGAGGCCTAGCCGTGCTGTGAAAGGGACCGCGCAGTGCTCAGTTCTGCTCCGCAAGAGCGTCTGGCGCGGGCCATGCTCGCGCTCGACGGCTTATCAATTGGGGATGCGTTAGGGGAATGTTTCTTTTCCCCCGCCAGCATCTTGCAACTGTTGATCAACGAACGAGCCTTGCCCGCGCCACCGTGGCGCTTCACCGATGATACCCAGATGGCGCTATCACTGGTGACGTTGCTGCGAGCCCATGGCGAGATCGAGCAAGATGCGCTGGCGCGGCATTTCGGGCAGCATTTTGACATCCTGCGCGGCTATGGTCCCGCGATGCATCGGCTGATGCCACGCATCCGCAGCGGCATCAATTGGCGCGTCGCAGCGCGCGAACTCTTTGGAGGCCAGGGGTCATTTGGCAACGGGGCCGCGATGCGCGTTGCGCCCCTCGGTGCGTATTTCGCCGATGACTCACAGCAAATCGTCGCACAAGCACGGCTCTCTGGCGAAGTAACGCATGCCCACCCAGAGGCCATCGCTGGGGCCATCGCTGTCGCCGTGGCGGCGGCGGCAGCCTGCGAGGCTCAGGATGGGGGGCAACGGCCAACCCCAGCCGCGTTTCTGGCGCGCATCGGGGATCAAGTGCCGCCATCCGAGGTGCGTGATGGCATCGCCACGGCGCAGGCGATGCCCCCGAGGCGCCATTGACACATGTGGTGCATGTGTTGGGCAACGGCACACATGTGACCGCGCAAGACACGGTGCCCTTCACCCTCTGGTGCGCGGCGCACCATCTGAGTGATTATACCGAGGCGGTGTGGGTGGCCATCAGTGCCCTGGGGGACCGCGACACGACCGCCGCCATCGTTGGGGGTATCGTGGCCAGCTATGTCGGCGCGGCGGGCATTCCCACCGATTGGCGGGCCGCGCGCGAACCCTTGCCAGAATGGGATGATGCGCCAAAACGCCGCCAACGGTGAGCTTCTTGCCGCGTATGAGCCGCTGCACCAAGCGTGCCACGCGGTTGCCTCGCGAGAGCATCAAGATGTCGTGCCTGCCGGAGCGGTGCGCAATGGCGGCGGCTTCCTACGGAGTAGGGCGCCTGGAATAGCGTGGACACACGCTTTTTCCGCTGGTGTGTCGCCAGAGCGTGGGAGCACATGCTGGCAGCATCCGCACACCGAGCACGGGAGGATTGACGCCACCCTTGTCCGTGCCCATGCGTGTGCCGCTGGCGCACAAAAACCATGGGGAGCAAGCGCTCGGACGCCGTCGTGGTGGATTCAGTGGCAAAATCCATCGCATGGTCGAGGGCTTAGGCCATCCCGCTGCGCGTGCGTTTGACCGCTCGACAACGGCATGACAGCACGCAGGCTGACGCCTTCGTGGATGGGTTGACGCGCGAGAAGGTCATCGCCGCTCGCGGGTAGGCTGGCGCTGCATTCATCGCCGCCCGCCAGGAGCAAGGCTGCGCGGCCATGATTCCGCCTCATCAGCGGGCTACGATCATACGCTACCTGGCTCTAGCGGAAGCGGCATTTGATCGAGGGTTGCTTCAACAAACTCACGCATTTTCTCCCGTTTCGAGAAGCGCGCTCGCTCTTTTCTCGGCTTCCTCCCCTTCGGCTGCACGCTCCTTTGGTTACCCGGAAATGTCAACAGAACGTAGCATTCTGCGCTCATATTTTCTGCTTCATGTAGGGAAATCACCTGACATAATTATAAGGTGCTTTCCTCATTGATCCGTGCTCCTAACATCAATAATGAACAAACTATGAACAAATCCTGTACGAAGTTGTTTATAGTTTGCTGGACCTCCTATTCAGGAGTCCGAATTTTCGTGCAAAGGAGCACCCGCTATGCCTCAGCTCACTAGTGGTGAGTTCAGCCTGGTGTACAACCTGCTGTCTTTCACCTTCGCTGCTATGTTAGCATCGTTCATCTTTTTTGTGCTCAGCCGTGAGCAGGTCGCGCCGCAGTATCGCGGTGCGATGGTCATGGCTGCATTGGTAGTTGCCATCGCGGGCTATCACTATTTCCGCATTTTTGACAGTTGGAATGCGGCATATACGATCTCGAACAATGCTTTCGTCAGCAGTGGGAAGCCCTTCAACGATGCATACCGCTACGTAGACTGGTTCCTGACGGTCCCATTGCTCATCGCGGAGTTGATTGCCGTGATGGGCCTGGCACTAGACAAACGCGGCAGTTTAACAGCACGCTTGGTGATTGCCGCCGCAGCGATGATCGCCCTTGGGTATCCCGGTGAGATCGCCACTTCGACGATGACACGCGCGATCTTTGGCACGCTCAGCACCCTCCCCTTCCTGTACATTGTGTATGAGCTTTTTGTGAGACTTGGGCCGGTCATAAATGCTGAGGCAGGGCAAGCCAAAGTCCTGCTCCGCAACATTCGGTTGTTGCTGATCGGCACGTGGGGATTCTACCCCATCGTTTTCATGATTCCGCTCTTCTTCGGCGACGCGAAGAATGCCACCGCAGTTGTTGCAGTGCAAATCGGCTATTGCGTGGCGGATGTCTTGGCCAAATGTGGCTATGGCATCATGATCTATGCCATCGCACGCGCGAAAACCACTGCTGAAGCTGCCAAGGCACCGGTTGCCGCTGGCGCGCTCGCCACCCCCAGCAATCGCTAGCCGCAAAGGTATCGCATACTGGGCCATTGATAGCGCTTGTCAGGATGACTGATGCTATCAATGGCTCAGCGCTCATGCCAGAAAGGTAGCACGCCATGACGTACCTATTGTTTTTGCTAGCTTTTGTCATGGGTCCATTGGGGTTAGCTACGCTTGGTCTCTTTCACCATCGAGCGTACACACGCACATATCCTTGGATAGGGTCGCAGGTGCTAGGCATTGCTGTACCGGCGGCTATCGTGTGGGACAGCCAAGCAGCTCAGTGGGGAATCTGGCACTGGAGCCGCACATTGACGCTGCACCAACGCTGGTGGGAGCTACCAATGGAAGAAGTTGCGTTTATTCTTTTGCTCGTGCTCATGGTCTTGACACTCCATAAACTCCTCATATGCCTGTCGCTTCCTCTCGGGCTGCAACGGTTAGCAAATGGGCTGTGGTGGGTGATACTCGTCATCATCGGATGGTACGGCCTCCAAGCGACACATTTGGCTTCGCTACCCGGTCGAGATCATCCCACCTATCTCACCTATCTCATGGAATGGTCTTTGCCTATATTGATGCTTCAGTGGCTGATCGGCAGACAGCCTATCTGGTATGCTCGGCAATCACTGGCCATGCTTGTGCTCGGCGTAGCTGGCTGGTTCACGCTGGCCGATGCTTTGGCGTTGTACGCTGGCATATGGTCCTTAGCGACCAGAGACGTGATGGGGCTTTATCTTGGAAATGTGCCCATCGAAGAGACGCTCTTTTTTGGCATCGTCACGTTACTCGTTGCCCAAACCTCCATCATTTTGACCTCCTGGCACGCTAGCCAGCGAAGTCTGACGCTTGGGGCACAATGGCACCCATTGTTGCGGAGAATCCTCAGCGACACTGCCCATGCAACCGGTATAAAACCAGATCGATATGGCGGACATCTGTTCGTAAGGAGAAATGCATCGTGAATCATCTCGCGCAGCGGCTCGCTCCACGCGGGGTCGTACGCATACCCGCTGAATCATCGGCACTTCGGTCACTGATTTACACGCTAATAGGCCGCCTTACAGTGCCAGATTGGGCGACAATATACGGCGATTTTAACTGGGAAGCCACAGCGGCACGGTTGCGCGATCCACAGGTGGAATATCCTGGCTATTATCTCTGCAACAGACATGGGGTACATAATGGGTATCTCACTGGCTGGCATGCCCTGGGCTGGTCATATGCCTCAACGTGGTATGGCTTGGGTCCGCTCTATCGGCAATTGGCAGCCCATATTGCTGCCCAGTTACCAGCAGATGCACACGTCCTCGATATTGGCGCTGGAACAGGGG
>JACDGC010000804.1 GCA_013815535.1 Ktedonobacterales bacterium | reverse complement strand
GTGCAGATTTGGTGCCAAGCGCTAAGGACCACCTGATGACGAAGATACGTCCCTTTGGGGGCCTACCGCGCGCACTCTTCTGGGATGGGGTGCCGTTGCTAGGCTATTTCGCATATTCGACCGAGCGGGTTTCGCGGACGACGGCGATCTTGATCTGGCCGGGATAGTCCATGCTTTCCTCGATCTTGCGGGCGACATCGCGCGCGAGTTGGTTGGCCTGGAACTCGTTGATCTCTTCCGGCTTGACGATGATGCGCACCTCGCGCCCGGCCTGAACCGCGAAAGATTTTTCGACGCCCGTGAACGAGTTCGCGATCTGTTCCAGCATGTCGAGTCGCTTCATATACAGCTCCACGGTTTCACGTCGCCCGCCGGGCCGCGAGGCCGAGATGGCATCTGCCGCCTGCACGATGACGGCTTCCAGGCTCATGGGGTCGCCTTCCATTGCGTGGTGTGCCACGATGGCGTGGACGATTTCGGGCGACTTGCCGAAGCGCTTGGCGATCTCGCCGGAGATTAGCGCATGGGGACCCTCGATCTCTTGATCGAAGGCTTTGCCTAGGTCGTGCATCAGCCCAGCCACTTTGCAGACATGGGCATCGGCCCCCAATTCGCTCGCCATGATTCCGGCCAGCACGGCCACCTCGATGCTGTGGTTCAGGACATTTTGCCCATAGCTGGTGCGAAAGTGCAGCCGTCCGATCATCTTGGCGAGTTCGGTTTGGATGCCCACGACATTCGCTTCGACCAGGGCACGCTCGCCCTCTTCGCGGATGACCGTCTCGACTTCTTGGCGCGCTTTTTCCACCATTTCTTCGATCCGCGCGGGGTGGATGCGCCCGTCGATGATGAGTTTGGTCAGCGCGATGCGGGCGACCTCGCGCCGAACCGGATCGAAGCTGGAGAGGATGACCGTATCGGGGGTGTCGTCGATGACGAGGTCCACCCCCGTCGCGGCTTCGAGGGTGCGGATGTTGCGGCCCTCGCGCCCGATGATGCGCCCCTTCATCTCGTCGTTTGGCAGGGGGACGACCGCGATGGCGACCTCCGACACTTGATCCGATGCGCAGCGCTGGATGGCCAGGGTGATGATCTCGCGGGCACGCGCATCGGCTTCTTCACGCGCCTGTGCTTCGATCTCGCGCACGCGGCGCATCGCGTCTTCGCGGGCACCTTCTTCGATGCTGGCGATGACCTGTGCCCGCGCTTCATCACGGCTGAGCACCGCCACGCGCTCGAGTTCATGCTGGCGCTCTTGGGCGAAGGCCGCGCGCAGGGTCGTCAGTTCCTGCGCCAACGCCTCGCGCTCACGGGCCATCTCTTGCTTGGCTGCCGTGCGGTCGCGTTCGATGGCCCCGCGCTGCGCCTCCAGTTGCTCGTGCTGACGGGCAACGTCTTGTTCACGCTGCGCTGCGGCGCGTTCGCGGCGCTCCTGGGCCTCGGCTTTGCGGTCGAGCGTTTCTTCTCGTTGTTGCATGCGCTGCTCGCTCGCGCGCGCTTCAGTGCGTCGTTCGCGCAGTTCGGATTCGAGGGTGGCGCGGGCGCGGGCGTTTTCTTCCTTGGTTTCGCGCAGGGTCGCGCTTTGCTGTCGCTGAAGTTCCATCAAGCGGTCTTCGTGTTCTTCGCGCACCAGCCGCAATTGCTCTTCAAGCTGCAATTTATCTTGTTGGGTGGTCAAGTACCGTGCCGCGCCATATCCACCAGCGGCGGCAACGGCGATCAAGATGAACACCAGAAAAATAGGCACAGGGTCCTCCTCTTGGGGACACCTGCCACGGCTCAAGGGCGCTCCCTATTCCCCATCGCACCATGGGGTATGCCAGCAGACACGGCGCGCGGTGCGCGTCGCGTTGGCGGCGGATGGCCCGTTGAAAGGGCAAGGATATCTCACGCCCCGAGGGGCATATTCAATGCGGTATCAGGATGATCAGTGTGGCTGATCAGTCGATATCCTGCTCATCATATGGAAGATTACTGCCTGTTGTCAAGCATCCGTGGTGTTTGGCTGGTGCGGGATGTGCCAGCGCATCTGCGTTGGCGGCAAGCGCTCCTCGAATAGTTGCCGCTAACTGATGCCGCGCGTGGGGACTACCCAACTGGTACGCCTGGCGGCGCACGCAAGAAGAGGCCACGGGTGCCCCCGTAGCTGATGACTTGGTTGAAGTGCCGCGTCACCCAATCATGCAAGCCTGGCAGCTGATCGAAGCGCCCTGAATACCACAGGATCGCTGTCACATGCGGGTCGCTGGCCGCCGTGATGACCATGGCGGTCGTG
>JACDGC010000803.1 GCA_013815535.1 Ktedonobacterales bacterium | reverse complement strand
ACAAACACATCCGCGCACTCCACCAGAAGTGCTGGATGCCCTGCGCGTGCAGACGTTGCGGGGCGATAAGCTGGGGGATCTGACGGATCGGCAACGGGAATGGGTGTGGCGCTCGCTGCTCAAAGATGTGCGGCGCGACGAAACAATGGCGTTGGGGCATCTCACCGATGACCAATATGCGCGCGGGGTGGTGCGGGTGCGGCGCTGGTATGAGCAACGCCTCGCAGCCTTCAAGGCACTGCCCAAGGCGGTGCGTCCGGTCAAGCCGTTGGTCAAGCCCAAGCGACGCGGCTTCTGGCTGTTTGGCAAGGGAGGGAATTGATGCCAGCGCTCTTATTCAAGCGAACCATGGCGCGAGTGGAGGATGGGCAAGGATAGGTGGGCTATCGCTGTATGCCGTGTGTCCGGCGGGAAGTGCCAGCGGATAAGCTTGGGCATCTTTTAGCATGGCAAGCGATCCATACCGGGGCGGGGATGTTCGTACACAGTTGGCAGTTGGTGCAAGTGCGCTTTACTTGCTCCAGCTGTGAGGCGTAACCCCGTCTCTTTGATGGCATGTTCATGCAGGATGGTCCCTCGGTCGTCCCTCTTGCGTCTTCGGCCACCGCTCGGAGCGTCTGCCCCCGTCGGTTCGGATGCGGGAAACCACGGGAGGTCGGGACCCTGTCAAGGGAGCGGAGAGCAACGAAGCGGACTTGATAGGGTGGCCGGACGTGGTAGCGTCCGAAGAACCGATGGGGGCAGACGCGGCCCCGGCTGAGGATGCAGGGGGGATGACCGCGCGTCCGTCCCCCTCTCTGCGGATCGGCACAACGGTCTTGTCCTCGCGGTGGCGCGGTGTTGCCCCCGTCCAGCGGGGCGACTGCCCCGCTGTCCCCATGTGAGCGAGCGCCCGCCGCTTGTCGGCGGCGCATGTCGCCGCGTGGCGGCGACTGCGAGCGAGTGAACCCAATCAAAGGGTTCGATTGGTCGCCATCTTAGTATCACGCGGTTCTCTATCTACATCTCCCCTTATGCCCCTCTGGTGTTTGGCCCCATGCGGGCTACGCGGGTGGCATCTCCCGATCAGAAAGTGAGTTTGCTCATGGCGTTTCGTGGTATGGCGGCTGCGGCTCCCACTCGGCGGCATCTCCGGCATTGGCAGCGGGTGTGTCTCTATCTCGATAGTCAGCCCTTTCGGTCGGTGCGCTTTCCGTTTCCTGCTGATCCCCCGGTGTCGTCGCGGCTGCTGCGACGGATGCAATCTTTCAAGCTGGTGCGGCATTGCCACACGGATTGCACCTATCGCCTCGCCGTTCGTTGGCGCTCCATCTTCCAACGCTTATGGGATGGGGCGGATGAAGAGGAGGCGGTGGCCGATGCTAGTCCTAACCTGCTTGGCGATCCCTTCATCGTCGATGCCAATGTGGATACCATGTATGTGAGCCTCCTCGCTCCTGAGAGTGAAGAGGATGAAGCACTCGACAAACTGCGGTTGCTGCCTGCCCATCTCAACGATGTGTGCGGACGGCTCAAAGATCAAGCGCAAGCTGAGGATAAGGCCGTAGAAACGCCGTGGCACCTGTTTGATACCTCGCTGATGATGTACAAGGCGGGCATCGGCACCAAGGGCGACGGCAAGGGCGTGTCGTGGTCGTACCTGCTCCGCAACGCCTACGTGATGCTGCGCTTTCGCAAAACGCCGCTCGGGCAACTGCTTGGCTCCTTCCGGTTGTCAGCCGAATGCTTGTGGACGTATGGCCCACAAGTGGCCCTGGATGGGGTGCGGCAACTCCTGCGCCAGATGTGGAATGATGATGAGGCGTTCTATGGTCTGACCTTTCGCCTCTCACAACTGCATCTGTGCGTCGATGTGGCGAATTTCGCGCCTTCCCCAGCGGATCTCGACCGCGTGTTGACGCGCTCGCGGGTCAAGGGGATTCATGTCCCCTCAGTGTCCGATGAGTCGGCAGAGTTTGCGGTGATGGGCACGTTCGATGATTACCTGTCCGGGCAGCCCGACGAATGGAACGATCTCGACCCCGCGTTCTTCGCCGATGATGGCGATCCCGATGCTTTCGTCGCTGATATTGACGATGACGAAGAGGCGGATGAGGGGGATGAAACGCCCGCCGATGAAGAGGGGGCGGCGGTCTATCTTTTCGGACCGCGTGCCTCTGGTTTCGCCTTTTCCCCTGGTGCGCCGCTCTCGGCTGCCTGGTACAACAAGGAATTAGAAGAACGGTTGTCGGGCAAGTCGTGGATGCGCGTCGTCCACCAGGCGGGGGGCTGGACGCC
>JACDGC010000066.1 GCA_013815535.1 Ktedonobacterales bacterium | reverse complement strand
CGCCAGCGCCCCCCAGGTGAGGCCTGCGCCAAAGGCGACCATGCCCAATTTGCTGCCGGGGTGGACGCGCCCGGTGGCGATGGCCTCACACAGGGCGATGGGGATGGCGGCGGCTGAGGTGTTGCCATAGCGCTCGATGTTGACAAAGACCTTCTCGGCGGGCAGATCCAGCCGCTTCGACGCTGCTTCGATGATGCGCAGATTCGCTTGATGTGGGATGAAAAGATCCATATCCTGCGTGGTCAGGTTGGCTTTTGTCATGGCCTCTTCCATGGCGGTGCCCATCACGCGCGTCGCAAATTTGAAGACTTCGGACCCCATCATGTTGATGTAGGCTTCGTGGGTGTCCATATTCTCGCGCGTCAGAGGGATGCGTGAGCCGCCCGCTGGGCGATAGAGCTGCTCGGGGCGCGCGCCATCGGCCCCCAACGTCCACCCCAGGATGCCCCCCTTGCCCGTCCCTGCGGAAAAGACCGTCGCCCCCGCGCCGTCGCCAAAGAGCACGCAAGTGCCGCGATCATCGAAATCGGTGATCTTCGTCAGCACCTCGACGCCAATGACGAGCACATTGCGCAACGTGCCCGCAGCGATGAACTGGTGCGCCATGACCGCGCCATAGATCCACCCCGTGCAGGCTGCCTGAATGTCGAACGCCGGGCAGGAGGCCCCCAAGGCATCCTGCACCAGGCAGGCGGTGGAAGGGAAGGTATAGTCGCCCGTCACCGTGGCAACGATGATCATATCCAGTTCGTTCGCGCTGAGGTTCGCGCGGGTGAGGGCCTGACGCGCTGCCCCAATAGCCAGGGTTGAAGCGGACTCTTCGGCGTTGGCCACATGGCGCTCGCGGATGCCTGTGCGCGAGACGATCCACTCGTCGCTGGTGTCCACCATGACTTCAAGTTCCGCGTTGGTCAAGATGCGCGTGGGCACCTGCATGCCCCAGCCCGTGATGGCGCTGTTCATCGGAATGCTTCCTTCGCAAGAATGGGTGGTGCGCAGCTCGAAGCGACGTTGGTCGAACGCGCGCTGCTTGCTGGACTATAACCAGCTACAGCTTTTGAGATATCATAACACACAGTCGAGCCGCTGACGAGCCTGGGTTTTTTACGCGGCGGGGTTTGGGGCCGCCACCCACCCGCCGCGCAGGGGGTGATGAGCACCGTGTTCGTCTTCGGAACGATTTATGCGATTCGGGGGGCTATGCTGAGAAGGGACGTTTATGACTCGGCAAGGCGAAAGGATGCGCCACATGAAGACGGTGTCACTCCGCCAGTGGTGGGAAGATCGGGTGGCGGACATCTCTATGCGCTGGGAGGTCGATATCGGCTTTCGCCGCAGCTTCAGTTTGCTGGTGACGGCGATTACGCTGACCCTCGTTGGGATGTGTCTGATCGCCACGGTGCTCGTGGCCCATCAAGTCGCGCCGCAGTGGTTCGGTGGTGCACCTGGCGGGGCGAACCCCGGTGCGGCGCATGGGGGAGATGCAACGTTTCCCGTTGCGCCGTTGCGTCCCATGCCCACGGCAGCGGATCTGGCCCCGGTGGCCGTGGCCACCAGCCCGCTGGGGCCACTCACCCAGCCCACGCCGACGCCTGCTAGCAGCCCCCTCCCCACGGCCACAGCGACCGCGACGCCCTTCACAGTCAACACGCCCACGTGTGCCCCACTTACCCAGCCACCAATCTTGGGGGGCCGCACGGTGCAAGATGGCACAGCGCCCACGCCCCTCCAAGGGGGCTGCCCCGCGCAACTCATCATTCACGCGAGCACGCACCCCGATGCCCCCATCGCGGTCGTGCTCACTTTTGGGCATCTGGACCCCATCGGCTGCACCATAACCTTTACAGGGACAACCGATGGGGTTGGCAACGCCGCGTTGGCTTTTACCGTCCCTGGCAACCAGTGTTTTCATGGCACCATTCTGACGAGTGGGACGATCACGGTTGGCAGCGACAATTCCGCGAATACGACTTTCGCGGCAGATGCGTAATGTCCTCTAACGCGCTGGCCCTCACACGCCACGGTAAACGCCGTACAGGTGATTCGTTGACTTCTTTTTTCTAGAGACCGCTCAACGCAAGCAGCGGCGGTCTCGCATCCGCCTGCCCCTTAGCGCGTCCGAGATGGCGTGGTCTCGCTCCGCTGCCCTTGACAAACTCTTGTAGGGATGCTATGTTATGCATGCGTAACGTTACGTATGCATAACATGGACATTTGGTTCTTGAGCACGAGCGGCATAAGGCCGCAGGAATGAGGGTACGCGAGATGGGAAAATCAGTTGGGGCACGTAGCCGTCGGTTGTCGTTGGCTGTACGCGAACCAGTGCGGATGGATCTCACCTATCACGGCACACGTTTCATCGTCGTCGAGTTTGCCATCGCAACAGCGCTGATGGTGGGCGTCGCCTTTTGGTTTGGCAGCGCACCAGTAGCAACGCATCTGCTGTGGGCGGGGGCCGCGTTGCTGTTAGCGGCGAATTCGCTCACGTTTCTGTTGCTTGCCTGGGAAATCACACGGCGCAATGGCATCCCCGCCCGCACCGCCTATTCTGGCGGGGGGCTCTTCGTCTACACGATCGAGGCGGTGGTGCTGTTGCTCTTGCCGGGTGTCTTTCCCCTATTGGCGCTTGTGCAGTGGCGGCGTACATAATGAAGGATGCTGGCCGACTCGTTGCAACGGAGCGCCGCTGATGGAGCATGCTGACCATGATTGAGCGCGGTCGATGAAGTATCAGGTTGTGAATCGCTTGCGTGAATTGCGCCAGGAACATGGCTTGACGCAGGAACAATTGGGTCACGAATTAGGAGTGACGCGGCACACCATCTTGGCGCTTGAGGTGGGCCGCTACGTCCCCTCGATCGAGTTAGCGTTGCGCTTGGCGGCCTTCTTTGGGCGGCCTCTCGAAGAGATTTTTTGGCTGGCCCCAGCGGAATAGCCTGTTGTGCTTGCCATTCACCTGTGGAGGTTGCGTATGCAAAAACTCCCAACCCCATCTGCCAGCGCCATGCTCGCGCGGCGTACCCGTCAGCGGCTGGCAGCAATCCTTTGCTGGGCTGGCGCTGGCGCAGCGGTCATCTTCTTGGCGTGGGTGGTCATCAGTAGGAAACTCACCATCATCAATTTTATGGTGATCGTGTTTGCCATCATCAGCCTGAGCGCCTTCGGCATCTTGGCGCTGAGCGGCGATCTCGCTTGGAGCGACCAGGATTTGGATGAAGGCCAAATCGACGCCAGCCGCAATGCTCAATCAAACGCCTTTACGATTGGCTACCTGGGGATCATTGGGTTGTGGATGGGGTATATCTTTGTGCCTGCCTGGGCAGCGCAGGCGACGGTTCATCTTGGCATGCTGGCGCTGCTGATTTCGGGCATCTGGTTCGGCACGTGGGTGTGGCAGCGCTGGCACGGTTAGGGGGAAGGTCGCCCAAAATCCTGTGTCCAATAGGTGTGATTGGTGATCTTGCCGGGGTCGTTGGCGAGGTAGTAATAGCCAACCCCAACATCCACGACCTGACAATTGAGGATGTTCTTGCGATGCAGGTCATTGGGGGGCGTCTCGATGAACCAGGCATCTACCGCTTGCTCGGGGGTCTGCTGGCCCCAGGCGACGTTTTCTTCCACGATGGCATAGTGATAGCCCGCACGCGCCATACGGTCCCAGGCAGTGGTGCCATCGGAACTATTGTGGCCAACGAAGTCGTGGAGCGCCATATCTTCGCTATGCGCTTCGGCGGTGCCCATCAAAATCGTGTTCAGTTGCAGCGCAGGGCAGCCGAATTGGGCGCGATATTGGTTCGTGCGAGCAATGACGCGGTTGGCGAAATCTTGCACCTGGGTGGGGGTGCCAACGGCGGGCAAGACGGTTGGGGTGGGTCCCGTGGCGCTGCTGCCTGGTGATGGCACGCCCCTCAGCGTGCCGTGGCGTGCCAGGGGAATGTGCATGTGCGCCAGCGTGACGACCACGAACCCCACTACGGCACAGACTACAAGATAGCTCAAGATTTGGCGCAAGCGCATGTTGGTGCGACATCCCCCCTGGCGCATGTTGCGCCGACAGATACGCGCCTATCGTACCCAATGGCGGAAAGCATGGCTATGAGCCGCGTCACTTTTTGCGCGAACGTGCCGTGCGTCGTGCGGGGGCTTGATTGCGTGGTACAAAGGGGAGGATGACCGCCGGGCTGCGCACGATGGGGGGGGCCTCCTCGGCCAACAGCGCCAGCAGTGGCGCGTCACCGTCATCCATCTCGGCCTCGGCCATGAGCAAATCTTCGATGCCCTCACCACATTCATCGCAATAGCCTGGCAGACCGATCTGGAGCATCAAGGCTTCCATGCATTTGCGTTTGCGATATTCCATGAGATTGATGATGTTGCTCATTGTCTTACCTCAAGGGGCACGTTGGTTTCCTTGCTGACAAGCGTACCCAGAACGGCATCGTCGCCGATGGCCGTCACGCGCGTCCATGTGCGTGTGTGGCGCAGATCGCGCTCAGGCGGGATGTCATCGCCGCGGAGTTCCACGCGCAGATAGTTATCCGTCAGGCCCTCCCAGCCCCAAGGGCGGGGGGCCTCCCACAGCACCTCGACCGCGCGGCCCAGATGGCGCGCGCGAAATTGATGCATCAAGTCGTCGTTCAGCGCCAGCAACGCCTCGGAGCGCGCGCGCTTGGCCGCGTCAGGCACCTGGGGGCGCATGCGTGCTGCTGCGGTCCCCGTGCGCGGCGAATAGCGAAACACGTGCAGTTTGGCGAAGCCGATCGACGCCGCGTTGCTCAGCGTCTGTGCCGCGTCATCAGCCGTCTCGCCGGGGAAGCCGACGATGATATCCGTCGTCAATGCCAACTCGGGGATGGCGGCGTGTGCTGCGGCGGCGATTTCACGATAGCGTTGCATCGTATAGCGGCGAGCCATGCGGCGCAACACCGCGTCGCTGCCACTTTGCAGGGGCAGATGCAGGTGACGGCAGAGGCGTGGATTGGCCCAGAGCGCCAGCCATTCGGTGCGAAAGTCTTCTGGTTCCAACGACGACACGCGGATGCGCGGTATGGTGGTTTCGGCCAACAGGGCCGCCAGCAGCGTCCCCAGATCTTCCCCCGGGGTGGGATGGAAGTCACCCAGATGCACGCCTGTCAGCACGATCTCACCGATGCCTGCTGCTGCCTTGCGCTGCGCCAACGCCACGATCTCGCGGATCGTTCGGCTGCGCGAGGCTCCGCGTGCGGTGGGGACGATGCAATAGGTGCAGCGGTTGTCGCACCCATCTTGCACCTTGACCTGGGCGCGTGTTTTGCCCAGCACCTGCGCCAAGAAGTGATCATCGGGGTTTTCTGCCGCCGGAAACATCGGCAACAGCGTGGGGGCGTGCGCGAAGATGGCGTTGACGAGCTCATCTTTGTGGGTGTTGGGGATGACCAGATCCACACCGGGCAGCGCGGCGACGGCGGCGGGTGCCACCTGGGCATAGCAGCCCGTGGCGACCACTAAGCCGCTTGGCGCGGCGCGGCGCGCTTGAGCGAGCATCTGGCGTGACGAACGGTCGCCCAGGTGGGTGACGGTGCAGGTGTTGACGACGCTGACATCAGCGGGGGCATCGCCCTGCGCAGGCGTCAGACCACGCGCCACCAGCTCTGCCGCAATGGCTTCGCTATCTGCCGCGTTCACCTTGCAACCAAGCGTCTGCACCCGAAAGGTGGGCGGCGCTGGGCGTGCTGTGGGGATCTCTGTCGTCATGCCATGCTCTCCGGCGTGATCCTTTCTTTTCAACCTGTGTTCTGCGGTGTAAGGCGCTCTGTGCGCCTCCATATTGATAGATTATGCGGCATTTGGCCCTGTGCGATCAAGGCGATGCCAATATTGGTATGGCTGCGTACCTGTGGCGGGGTCGGGTATTTATCGTATGGTATAAGGATGAATGAAGCACAAGATCGCAGGGGAGGAAGGGCTGGCTCATGTTTGTTGCGTTGTTGACCGATTTCGGCCTGACAGATACTTATGTGGGGGTGATACACGCGATCATCGCCAGCATCGCCCCTGGCGCAACTATCGTAGATCTGACCCACGCTGTCCGCCCCCAAGATGTCGTAGGTGGCGCGTGGTTGTTGTCTACCTCCATCCCCTATCTGCCGTCTGATGCGCTGGTGTTGGCGATTGTGGACCCGGGTGTGGGGACGAAGCGGCGTCCGGTGGCGCTCCGCAGTCAGGGGCGTTTGTTCGTCGCGCCAGATAACGGGTTGTTGACGCGCGTGCTGACAGAAGAGAGCACGCTTGAATCGGTCACGCTGGACCGTGAACGCTATTGGCTCCCTGGTGGCGTTCCCACCAGCAGCACTTTTCATGGGCGGGATATCTTCGCACCAGTCGCGGCACATTTGGCAGCGGGCGTCGCATTGGCCGAGGTTGGCAGCGCCATCGCGCCCGCCACATTGACGCGTTTGACCCTCTCTGTGCCAGCCTGGCAAGGGGATGTGCTGGCGGGCCATGTCATCCATATCGATCATTTTGGCAACATCATCACGGATCTGGGGCCAGACCTGTTGCCGCGTCTCTTCGCGGCAGAGCGCATCACCGCGCATGTGGGGCGCCGGGTGGTGCGTGCCCGTGCCACGACGTTTGGCGAGGGTCCCGGCAGCGCGCCTTTTTGGTATCCCGATAGCTCGGGGCACGCGGCCATCGCGTGGCGCAATGACAGCGCGGCCCTGCGGCTGGGGGTGGGCGTTGGCACACTGGTGCGTGTGGAAGGTTTCGCCAAAGGGGAGTGAGCAGATTCACCGTGATCTGCAACCGCATGCCAAGTTGGTCGTCATACAATGGGAATGGACTTGCTGAGGCCATTGAGGGGGAAAGATGATGCAACCAACGACCCTTGCTGCGCTGCCGTCGCCATCCGCAATCAGCGGCACGGTGGTGGTGCAGACGCGCAACCTGACGAAACAATATGGCAAACGCCTTGCCGTCAATAATCTCAATTTGGATGTGTATCAAGGTGACATCTTGGGCTTCTTGGGGCCGAATGGCGCGGGTAAGACCACGACCATTCGCATGCTGCTGGGCTTGATCGCGCCAACCTCGGGGACGGTGCAGGTGCTGGGCCACGACGTCACCCCCAATGGTCGGACGATGCTGCCGCGCGTGGGGGCCTTGGTCGAAACGCCCGCGCTCTATCTCTATATGAATGGTGCGGATAACCTGCGCGCCGTTGGCCATGCGCTGAGGGGCGTCGATGAGGCGCGCATCCAGACGGTGTTGGGGATGGTGGGCTTGGCGGCGCGGCAAAAAGATCGCGTCCGCACCTATTCGCTGGGCATGAAGCAGCGGCTGGGCGTGGCGATGGCGCTGCTCAACGACCCCGCCGTGCTGGTGCTGGACGAACCCGCGAACGGGCTGGACCCCGCGGGCATCGTTGAGATGCGCGAATTGCTGCGTGCCCTTGCCAAAGAGGGCAAGACCATCTTCATTTCCAGTCATGTGTTGGGTGAGGTGCAGCAGCTTTGCACGCGCGTCGCCATTTTGAATCTGGGGCAACTCGTCACCGAAG
The DNA here is from genome assembly GCA_013815535.1 of Ktedonobacterales bacterium. Classification (GTDB taxonomy): domain Bacteria; phylum Chloroflexota; class Ktedonobacteria; order Ktedonobacterales; family JACDGC01; genus JACDGC01. The sequence goes on along the minus strand of JACDGC010000066.1, from coordinate 3,467 downwards.
CACGACCCGAGGAACTGACCCAAGGCACTGGCCAATACATCGTCTTCGTGGAGAATGCGCCTGGTGCGTTGGCGCTCATTCAGGGCCAGCCGTGGGGGCGCGCCGCGCAGTTAGATGCGAATGGGGCGCTACTGACCGCCTCGCCAGATGGCCGGGGGCGTTCACTGAATAAGTTCCTGGTGGATGGCGGCTTCATCCCCGACAGCATCATCTATCAGAGCGAAAGTTTGGAGCAAGCCTTCTTGCGCCTGACCCAAGGAGGTGCCCAATGAATGCGACCCTCACCACTGGGGCGAGTTTCCCCCAGCCCAATTTCGTTGGCATGGTGCGCGGCGAACTCTTCAAGTTGGTGCGCCAGCGCGCGGTGGTCATCAGTGCCATCGTTGTCACAGCGTTTTTCATTCTCTACACCTTGCGCCTGTCATTCTACTTGTCGGCGCTTCAGAGTGTCCAAAACAATGTTGGGCCGGATGGTGGTGTCACCGTGCCCAATGGAACTGTCGCCTATTCTATGGTGCAGTTGCTTTTGAGCGATGTTCGTGGGCTCATTGGCATCTTCATCATGATCGCCACGGTTTCCTGCATCGCGCTGGAATATCAGCAGGGGACGATTCGGGTCATGTTGGCGCGCGGCGTTGGGCGGCTGCGACTGCTGGGGGCGAAGCTCACCGCGCTGGGCCTTGTCTCGTTGGTGGTGCTGGTGGTGCTGCTGCTTTTGAGTGTGGTGATGGCCTATGTCGATGTGTCGCTGGCGTATGGCAACACTGATCAACTCAGCGTTGCTCCCCCCTACTTGTGGTCGGATGCCTTGACGGGGTTACTGGCGGTGCTGATGAACATGGCGATGACTTTGCTCTTCGCCGCAATGTTTGCGGTGCTCGGGCGGTCGCTGGCCTTCGGCTTCATTTTCACGGTGCCCTATTTCCTGGTAGAGGGGATCATCAGTGGCATTTTGACCGTTGTTTCCCTGGTAACCAAGAACCCGGTCTGGACAAACATCACCACCTACTTTCTAGGCACGAACTTGACCAATCTGGCATCAGCCCTGTTGCCGAACCGTGGGCTAGACCTGCTCAGCATCATCAACCGTGGCTCCGCCGCATTGGGGCCTAGTGTTGATGCGACGCATACGTTACTGGTGATATTGGCGTATTTCGCCATCTTCACCGGGTTGGCAGGGTATCTCACATGGAAGCGTGACGTGCTGCAATAGTGCGACCTCACCAAGAAACGGCGTTCGCGGGCAGCCACTGGACTTCCCCCGAACGCCGTTTCTGTTCTGTCAGGCACATACGATCACGTGCCAGCCGTGGAATTGCATGCCGCGCACATGTCTGCACTGGAGGCGACTGCCTGCTGCCACCTGACCTTGCTGGTGTGCGGATCGCGAGCGAGCAAGTGGCCGCCAGTGATCTCATAGAGATTTCCCCCGCCCAAGGCAAGGCTTGTGGGCACATGGCCACCATCGTCTAGATGCCAGCGCACCTTGCCTGTCACAGCATCGACCGCGAGCAGTTGATCACGGTCGGCAAAGTAGAGCGTTTCGTTGTCAAACTCGGCACGCCACGTCTCAAACGCTGCCGCAGCGGCAGCGGTCGGCAATGTCCAGCGCGTGACTCCTGTGCGCTCATCCGTGGCGATGAGGGTTTGCTCATTGAGGGTAAAGGTGTCAACATCGGTGTGGGCGGTCGTGAGAAAAAAGATTGACGCGTTCTCGCCAGTCCGTGTCAGCGACCACAAGTGCGCCCCCGTTGCCGCATCGAGCGCGATGTAGGTGTCGGTTGAGGCCGAGCCATCCTGCGGATTCGATTCGATGATGATAACGGTCGCGCCGAAATATGGAATGCCAGTCACTGTGTTTGCTTGCCAAACGATGGCCCCCGTTCGCAGATCGAGCGCGGTGAAGCGCAATTCCACGCCTGGCACGACTGCGACGTCGATGATGTAGTTGTCACGCACTATTGCGCGGATGCCTCGCCCCGACAGCACCTGTAGTTGACGCGAATCCCCATCTCCGCCATCGCTTGTAACCGTGTGTTCTCGCTCCCCTTCCCGGCAATCAGCCAGGATCAACGTAGGTGGGGCCGGGACCGCATAGCAAATGCCTGCCATTTCGCTGAGCAGGTTGCCAGTTTGCTTATCAATATTGAGCAAGCTGGTAGTCTCATAAGCAGTGAAGAAGACCTTGATATAGAGGATGGTCGGTGAACTGCCCACAAAGGTGAGGATGTCATTCCCTGAGATATTTGCCGCTGATAGCGGTTGTGTCCAGCGTTGGTGGCCGTCGCTGACGCGCAACGCGATCAGCCGCTGTTGCCCGTTGGGCAGGACATAGAGCGTGGCACCATCGCGGTAAAAGCCACTATTCTGCGGGATGTTTGCAAGATGCCAAACAGGGTGCCCATCTGTCGCTGCATGAGCGGTCAAGGTGGCGAGACCATCCTCGAACACAAGTGCGCCCGTGTAGGCAGGCGGGGGAAAGACGCGGTGCCACAGGCTCAGTGCCACCCCCGACCACCACGGAGCCGTCCCAATGATGAGGGCGACGACGAGCAGGATGCTGATGAGGTTGACAAGCGTGCGCGCCTCAAGCGGTCGGCGTCGACTATCTGTGACAAGTGAGGTTATGCTGAAATCGGTGCCCTCCGTTGCGTCATGCCCTTCATGATTTGGTGCCATCGTACTGCTCTGCTCCTGAAAATAGCTACGAGAAGGCCCATTTCTGGTAACCTTCATCGTACCAGAAATGGGCCGGGCATTTCAGTCATTCGCGGAATTGTTGGTGGGGCGGGCACCGAAGAGGTCCGCGATGACCTCGCGGAGCCGATCTGCCGTGCCGGTGCGCAGGATGTAGACGGGCTTGCCTCGTGCCTGCACGGCCTCGACTCGGTCGGGCTGCTTGCGATAGACGCTCTTCAGCACCAGAATGGTATCGGCTCCGGTTTCTTCATAGCCAACCGTCGCGGGCACGCCCAGTTCTTGGATGACCTGTTCGAGGCGGGCGCGGCTGATGCCCATCGGGTAGATGACCCGGCGACGCTGCTCGGCGGAGGGGGCCGTTGGGGGAGCCAGCCGTGTGCCATCGTCGTTGTCATCCATGTCCGGCAAACCACGGGCAAGATCCTGGTCGTACCAGACAGCGGCGGGCGTTGGGGACATGGGGGGGGCATTGTCGGCGCGGCGTGCCGTCGGCGTGGGCCGCGTTGGCTCGCCACGCACCCGTTGGGGCGTCCAACGGTCGCGCAGCGACTCTGCCGCATGGCGATTTTGGGGCACCAGTTGGCCACGGAGCTCTTCGAGGCGCGCCATGCGGGCGGCCTCCATATGGCGTTTCAATTGGCCATCGGGCAACAATTCGCGCTGCTCGCGTGCGGGCATTTCGCCGCGCAGCAGGGCATCGACGGCGGCGGCGACATCGGCATGCACGAGGATGCGCTGGCGCTCTTGCTGCTCGACCACCACATCGA
>JACDGC010000065.1 GCA_013815535.1 Ktedonobacterales bacterium | reverse complement strand
GTGATGGCTCGTTCTCCGTCTCGGTGAAGCTGCCATCCGACCGCACCAGCAGCAATGTCATCATCGCCACCTTGGGTGGCGACCCCTACGAAAATGGTCAGGCACCGATTTCAGCCTCCAGCCAGCCACTCACCTTCCTGGCGGCGACCCCCACCCCGCAGACCACCCCGACCCCCATCCCCACCGTCGGTGCCAGCACGCCAAATGGCGGCACCTCGGCTGGTGGTGACACCTCCAAGCTATTGGTGGGCCTGTTGGGGCTCATCGCGGTGGTGCTGCTGCTGGCGGGCGTCATCGTGGCGGTGCTGGCGTTGCGCGGGCGCAATACCCCGCCCGACGCGGCAGTTACAGACCGCCGTCCCTCGGGGGGCTTTGGCGGCTATACGGGTGATGGCCCCATGGACCAAACCATCGCCGATGCCGACTGGCAAGGCCGTAACTGGGACGAAGATGACCGCTGGCAATCGCCCCCAGGCCGCCCATGGAGCGGTGGCCGGGTGAGCAGCCCCTATGACGGGCGCAATGTCGCCCCGCCGCCCAGTCGTGGCCCCATGGATGACGACGAGGACGATCGCTTTCGCACGCGCATGGGTGATCCCTATCAGTCGGCTCCGCCGCCACCGCCCATGGCGCGGCCCAACTATCCGCCGCAATCACGCCCGATGGGACCACCGCAGTCGCGGCCCATGCCGCCGCGCTCGAATCCGCGCCCGCCCAACCCCAACTGGAACGGCAACGACGCCACGGGGCCAGGGCAAGATACCAGCCCCGAGCCATGGCCACCCCGGCAATAGGGCCAACCCAACAGAGCGAACGAAGCCCCTTCGTTCGCTCTGTTTCCATTATCTGGGCATCTTTGATCTGCCCGCAGGTCGCTCAAATACTTATGACACTTTAATGCGCCAGGGCCGTCATCTTTATCTTTTCTTTATGTCCTATAGCTTACAATAAAGAGTGTTCACCTATGCGCTTGCGTTCATGCCTGAGGGGGCTGCCCACCCATGAAACCATCACCCACATCAACCGTGGTTACCGAGCCGCCCACGTCCGACGCGCTGAGCGTCGCGGTCGTGTGGGAACATGGTCGCGCGTGGCTGAGCGACCATCCCGAGCGCGTGCGGCACGAGGCCCTGGGGTATGCGGTCGCGGTGGGCAGCATCATCGCCACTTCGCTGGTCATCGATGTGATCCAGCGGATCGCGCATGTCAGCAACATCTCGCTGCTCTATCTGCTGGCGGTGATCGTGCTGGCCTGGCGCTTTGGCAGCGGGCCGTCGATCTTCAGTGCGCTGCTGGCCTTCATGGCCTATGACTGGTTTTTCATTCGGCCTTACCACACTTTCACGGTCAACGATCCGGCGGAGTGGGTGTCGCTGTTGGCGCTCTTCGCGACGGGTTTGGTCATCAGCCAACTGACGGCGCAGACGCGGCGGCGCGAGCAAGAGGCGGTGCGGGGGCGCGAGCGCATCACCACCCTGTATGATTTGGTGCAACACCTGGCGAGCGATGCCCCCACGGTGGGCCTGGCCCAAGTCGTCACCGCGCGCACCCTCGCCACCTTTACCGACGCGGGCATGCTGGCCTGCACCCTGTTTTTGCCAGATGTCGAGGGGCATCTGCAACTGCGCTCCATCAGCGTCGCGCCCGTGCCAGATGCCGAACGCATTCCCCTGGACGCGCCCGAGCAATTCGCCGCTGCCGCGCGGGTGTGGGCCAGTGGTGTGCCCGAACGGGTTGCCATTGCCACCAGTCGTGTGCGCGATGCTGAACCCCATTTCACGTGGGATGTGCCGTTGGTCAGCAACGGTGAGCGCGTGGGGGTGCTGGGCATCACTGGCCATGCGCGGCTGGCGGAGTTGACCGCGCCACGCGCCCCTCTCGCCGTGGCAGCGGATGCCACCCCCACCCTGTTTGCGGCGGTGACGGCGCAGATGGCGTTGGCGCTGGACCGCGCGGCTTTGCAGCGCGAGGCCATCCAGGCGACGGCGCTGCGCGAGACGGATCGCTTGCGGTCGGCGTTGTTGGGGTCCATCACGCACGATCTGCGCACGCCCATCGCGGCCATTCGCACGGCGGCAGGTAGCCTGTTGCTGCCCGACACGGTGTGGGACGACGCCTCGCGCGACGAGATGCTGACGCACATCCTGAATAGTTCGGAGCGGTTGGCGCGCATGGTCGACAACATCTTGATCTTGTCGCGGCTGGAAGCTGGGGCGGCCACCCCTCAAAAAACACCGTATTTGGTCGAAGATATCATCGATACCGTGTTGAGCCAACTAGAACAGGCGAATAAGACTAGCCAACATGCCATCACCGTCATTGTGCCAGGCGAGGGCGTGTTGCTGGCCCCCATGGATCATGCCGAGATTGAACGCGTGCTGCTGAATCTGGTGGAGAATGCCATCAAGTATTCACCGCCAGCCAGCTCCATCGAGATAGACGCCGATCAGCCTGATGACCACACCATTGAGGTGCGCGTGATCGACCATGGCTTGGGCATCCCCGAGAGCGAGCGCCACGCCATTTTTGACAAGTTCTATCGTCTCAAGCGCGCGCTGCCGTGGGACCCCGACCAGTTGCCCGCTGGGACGGGGCTGGGCCTGACGATCTCGGAGGGCATCATTCGGGCGCATGGCGGCGCGATCTGGGTGGAGGAAACTCCCGGCGGCGGCGCGACCTTCGCTTTCACCTTGCCGACGACGCCGGAGCTGAGCGCGGGCGACGAAGGCGAGGCAGCCAATCATGAGTGAGACACGCATCAGCCCCTCATCATCGGCACGAGTGCTGGTGATCGATGATGACCCAGCGCTCGGCCCCGCCGTGCGAGCCAGCCTGATCAGCGCGGGTTTCGTGGTGCAATGGGTCGCGACAGGGGTGGAAGGCATGGCGCAGGTGGCGCAGTGGCACCCCGATGTCGTCATCCTCGACTTGGGGCTGCCAGATCTGGATGGCATCGCCGTCTGCGAGCAGATTCGTATATGGTCGGATGTGCCGATCATCGTGCTGTCGGTGCGCGACCGCGACGGCGACAAGATCGCCGCGCTGGAAAAGGGGGCGGATGATTACCTGACCAAGCCCTTCAGTCCGGGTGAATTGCTGGCGCGCATCCGCGTGGCTCTGCGGCACGCCGCCCAGCGCGCAGGCAGCCAGGGGCCTGCCGCCCAGGCGCAGATCGGCGACCTCAGCATTGACTTCGAGCGGCGAATGGTCGAGGTGCGTGGTGCGGCCATCCACCTGTCGCCGACGGAATATGCGCTGCTGACCTATTTGGCGCGCAACGTCGGCAAGGTCAGCACCCACCAAACACTGCTGGGCGCGGTGTGGGGGCCGCAATATGTGGACGAGGTCGCGTATCTGCGCGTGGCGGTCGCCAACCTGCGCCGCAAGATCGAGCGCACCCCCGGTCGCCCGGAATTGCTGCTGACGGAGCCGGGCATCGGCTATCGCATGCAGCGCCCCGAACCCACGTAGAGTCACCTTCGCGTCTTTCCCAACCGTTTTCATTTCCTCACCACCTTTGCCACGAAAAAAGCTCAGGTAGCCAGGAACGGGCAATCGTTTGCTCACATTCAAGCAAGGGAGAAGTGTTATGGCACGCATTCTCATCGTGGAAGACGATTACGCGCTGGAGCGCGTGTTGTTGCTGACGCTCGCCAAACGTGGCCACAGCGTCGCCGAGGCGGGCAGCATGGCGGAGGCGTTCATCATGGCGACGACGACCGAGCCGCCCTTCGACCTCATCATCTTGGATATCAACCTGCCAGATGAGACGGGGTGGGAGTTGCTGCGCCGCTTGCGCACGACGGGGCAGGCGTTGCCACCCGTCATCGTGGCGACGGCGATTCGCCCGCCACCGGATCGCATCGTCGAGTTCGCCCCAGCCGGGGTGCTGGTGAAGCCGTATCCCATCACCACCTTACTCAGTTTGATCGACCGATTGGTTAAAGGTGAACCAATCACTACCGGAGGAGATGTGTAGTCCCATGGCAGATGTCTTATTCACATTGGTGACGCTCGCGTCATTCGCGGTGCTGCTGGCCTTCGTCGCTGGCTGCGAACGCCTGATTCGGAGGGCGAAATGAGCGGGAATGCGTTGGAATATATCCTGACGGGCTTTGTCGCTGTCGCCGTCGTGGTCTATCTGGTTGTGGCGCTCTTGCGCCCTGAGCAGTTTTAGGGGGATCGCCGTGACCTTCACATTCAACGGCTTGGCACAGATCGCCGTCTATTTTGGGCTGATCGTGTTGCTGACCAAGCCGGTCGGCCTCTATCTGAACGCGGTGTTCGAGAAAAAGAATACCTGGTTCGAGCGCGTCTTGCATCCCGTCGAGCGCGGCTTTTATTGGGTGAGCGGCGTCAAGGAAGACGAACAGCAAGACTGGAAAGCCTACACCGTCGCCATGCTGATCTTCAGCGTCGCTGGGTTGCTGCTGCTCTATGCCATCGAGCGAATGCAGGGCGTCCTCCCCGCGAACCCGCAAAACTTCGCCGGGCTGGACCCCGCGTTGGCCTGGAACACGGCGGTGAGTTTCACCACCAACACCAATTGGCAAAACTACGGCGGCGAGACGACCATGAGCTATCTGACGCAGATGCTGGGGCTCGCCTTCCACAACTTCACCTCGGCGGCGGTGGGCATCGTGCTGGCGGTCGCGGTCATTCGCGGCTTCGTGCGGCGCAGCGGCAAGTCGCTGGGCAATTTCTGGGTGGACCTGACGCGCTGCATCCTCTACATCTTGCTGCCGATCTGCGTGGTCTACGCGCTCTTCCTGGTGTGGCAGGGCGTGCCGCAGACCTTCAATGGGTACACTCCAGTGACCTCGCTCGAAGGCTTCAAGCAGACGCTGGCGCTGGGGCCAGTGGCCTCGCAAGAGGCCATCAAAATGCTGGGCACTAATGGGGGCGGCTTCTTCAACGCCAATTCGGCGCATCCCTTCGAGAATCCCACCCCATTCACCAACCTGATCGAGATGCTGTCGATCTTCACCTTTGGCGCGGGTTTGCTGTATTTCTTTGGCAAGGTCGCGGGCAACTTGAAGATCGGTTGGTCGCTCTTTGGCGCGGTCAGCTTCCTCTTCCTGGCGGGCGCGGTCATCACGCTGGGGGCTGAGCAGCAGGGCAACCCGTTGCTGGCGACCGTCCACGCGACCAACGCGCCGCTGGTGCAGATCGACCAGGGCTACCATGAATATGCGCTGGCGCAGCCGGGCGGCAATATGGAGGGCAAAGAGACGCGCTTTGGCATCGCTTCCTCCACCCTCTTCGCCACCATCACAACGGATGCCTCGTGTGGGGCCATCAATAGCTGGCATGATAGCTTCACGCCCATTGGCGGCATGATCCCCATGCTCAACATCGCGTTGGGTGAGATCGTCTTTGGTGGTGTCGGCTCGGGCCACTATGGCCTGCTGATGTTTGCCATCCTCTCGGTCTTCATCGCGGGTCTGATGGTCGGCAGGACGCCAGAATATCTGGGTAAGAAGATCGAGCAGCAAGAGGTGAAGATGGCCTCCATCGCGCTCCTCATCTTGCCGCTGTCGATCCTGTGCTTCTCGGCGTTCGCGGTGGTCTACTCGCACGGCGTCTCGCAGATCGCCAATCCGGGGCCGCACGGGCTATCAGAGATTTTGTATCTCTATACGTCATCGACGGGCAACAACGGGTCGGCTTTCGGCGGCATCGCGGCCAACACCCCCTTCTATAATTGGACGGGCGCGTTCGCGATGTTGGTCGGGCGCTTCGGCTTCGTCATCCCCATCATGGCGCTGGGGGGCGCGCTGGCGGGCAAGCGCATCGCGCCAGTGGGTCCTGGCACGCTGCCGACGAGCGGCGGCCTCTTCGCCGCGCTGGTGGTGGGCGTCATCCTCATCGTGGGCGCGCTGACCTTCTTCCCGGCCTATGCACTGGGTCCCATCGTCGAGCATCTGTTGATGCTGTCCGGCAAATCATTCTAGGAAAGGGTGCGTACCATGACCCCCTCAGTCGATCAACCATTGGTAACGGGCGACGCGCCCAAGCCACAAAAGGGCCGCATTGGGCGCCGTCAGACGACGGTGCGCCAGCCTCGCCAGAGCATTTCACTTTTCGAGCCCAAGATTCTGGGGCGCGCGGTCGTTGATTCCTTCAAGAAGCTCGATCCACGCTTGCAAGCACGCAACCCCGTCATGTTCGTGGTGGAGGTCGGCAGCGTCGTCACCTCCATCGAATTCCTGCGGTCGCTGGTCGACAGCAGCATCAGCGCGGATCGCGGCTTCATCCTGACGGTGACGTTGTGGCTGTGGTTCACGGTCATCTTCGCCAATTTCGCGGAGGCGATGGCCGAGGGGCGTGGTAAGGCCCAGGCCGACACGCTGCGCAAGGCGCGGACGGATACGCTGGCCAAGCGGTTGCCTGCTGGCACGACCACGTATCAGGTGGGCATGGCCGCTGAGTCGGTCGCCGCACCGCAACTGCGCAAGGGCGATCTGGTGCTGGTCGAGGCGGGCGACGCCATCCCCAGCGATGGTGAGATCATCGCGGGTGTGGCCTCGGTCGATGAATCGGCCATCACGGGCGAGTCGGCCCCGGTCATCCGCGAGAGCGGCGGCGACCGCTCCGCCGTGACGGGCGGCACCAAGGTGCTGTCGGACTGGATCATCGTGCGGATCACCGCCGACCCCGGCTCGACCTTCCTGGACCGCATGATCGCGCTGGTGGAGGGCGCGAACCGCCAAAAGACCCCCAACGAGATCGCGCTGAACATCTTGCTGGCGGTGCTGACGATCATCTTCCTGCTGGCAGTGGTGACGCTGGAACCCTTCGCCATCTACTCGGGGAATCCCGTTTCCATCACGGCGCTGGTGGCGCTGCTGGTCTGCCTCATCCCCACGACCATCGGCGGGCTGCTGTCCTCCATCGGCATCGCGGGGATGGACCGCATGGTGCAGCGCAACGTGCTGGCGACGAGCGGGCGCGCGGTGGAAGCAGCCGGTGATGTGGATGTGCTGCTGCTGGACAAAACTGGCACCATCACGCTCGGCAACCGCATGGCCAGCGAGTTCATTCCGGTCGGCGGCGCGAGCGCGGCGGATCTGGCGCAGGCCGCCATGCTGTCGTCCATCCCCGATGAGACGCCGGAAGGTCGCTCCATCGTGGTGCTGGCTCGCGACACCTATAAAGTCAGCGAGGTCGGCAATGATGTCCAAACGGGCGCGATGACGTTCATCCCCTTCAGCGCCACGACGCGCATGAGTGGTGTGGATGTTGGCGCGAATGGCCATGCCCCGCGCGAGATTCGCAAGGGCGCGGCGGACGCGGTGATCACCTGGGCCCGCGAGCGCCAGGCCGCGACCCCCGCCGACCTGCAACCCGCCGTGGAGCGCATCGCGCGGGCGGGCGGCACGCCGCTGGTGGTGGCGGAGTCGGATGGCGATGCCGCCCCGCGCATCCTGGGCGTCATCTATCTGAAAGACATCGTCAAGCAGGGCATGCGTGAGCGTTTCGACCAACTGCGTAAGATGGGCATCCGCACGGTGATGATCACGGGCGACAATCCCCTGACGGCCAAGGCCATCGCCGACGAAGCGGGCGTGGATGACTTCCTGGCGCAAGCGACGCCCGAAACCAAGATGAAGCTGATCCGCGAGCAACAGGCGGGTGGACGCCTGGTGGCCATGACAGGCGACGGCACCAACGACGCCCCCGCGCTGGCCCAGGCCGACGTGGGTGTGGCGATGAACACGGGGACCCAGGCCGCCAAAGAGGCCGGCAACATGGTGGACCTCGACTCGAACCCCACCAAGTTGATCGAGATCGTCGAGGTCGGCAAGCAGTTGCTGATCACCCGTGGCGCGCTGACGACCTTCAGCATCGCCAACGATGTGGCGAAGTACTTCGCCATCATCCCGGCGGTCTTCGTGGCGACCTTCCCGCAGTTGCAGACGCTGAACGTGATGGGGCTGGCGACGCCGCACAGTGCCATTTTGTCGGCGGTCATCTTCAACGCGCTGATCATCATCGCGCTGATTCCATTGGCCCTGCGTGGGGTGAAATATCGCGCGGTCGGCGCGGGCCGCCTGCTGCGCGACAACCTGCTGCTGTATGGCGTCGGCGGCATCATTCTGCCCTTCGCGGGCATCAAGGCCATCGATCTGATCCTTGCCGCGCTGCACCTGAGTTAATCGCGTGGGATGTCGCTGCAACACGACATCCCATCCACGAGACAGAAACGAGCATCATTGTCATGACAACCACGACCACAACACCCACCACCGAAGCGGCGACCGAGGCGCTCCCCCAGCGCACCATCTTGCAACTCGTTGGGCGCTTCGTCCGCCCAGCCATCGGGCTGACGATCCTCTTCACCATCTTGCTGGGAATCTTCTACCCACTCGCGATCACTGGGCTGGCCCAGGCGTTCTTTCCCAGCCAAGCGAATGGTTCGCTCGTCTACAAGAATGGCCAGCCCATCGCGTCGGCCATCATCGGCCAAGATTGGACGCAACCGCAATATTTCCATGGGCGCCCCTCGGCCACGACCTATGCCGCTGATAGTTCGGGTGGATCGAATCTCGGCCCCACCAACAGTGCCCTGCTGACCGAGGTGCAAAAGAACACCGATCTGGTGCGCAAAGAGAACCCCGATGTGCCCGACACGACGCCGATTCCGGTCGATATGGTCACGTCCTCCGCCTCGGGCATCGACCCCGACATCTCGGTCGCGGCGGCATATTACCAGATCGCGCGCGTCGCCAAGGCCCGCAGCCTGACGCAAGATCAAGTGCGCGCGCTGATCGACAGTCATATCCAGGGCCGCTTCCTGGGCATCTTTGGCGAGCCACGCCTGAACGTGCTGGCTCTCAACCAGGCCCTCGACAAGGCGCAGGGGAAGTGATGAAGCATTGGGAAGTTTCGGGCACGCCAAGGAGATGAGCATAGGATTTTACGGGGGGCAACTGGATGAGTGAGACGTCCTGGCGGGACGACGGACGCCCCGACCCAGAAGAATTATTAGATCGCTTGCAACTGCGCGATGCCCGCCCTGTGGCAGATGCCGATGCCAGCGATGGCGAAGATGCGTTGCCACCGCAGCGCCGAGGGCGGCTGCGCATCTATGTGGGCATGGCGGCAGGCGTGGGCAAGACCTATGCCATGCTGAACGAGGGGCGACGGCGTAAGGAACGCGGCAGCGACGTGGTGATCGGTCTGGTCGAGACGCACAAGCGCCCCCTCACCGATCAGCAGATCGGCGAGCTGGAATTGATCCCACGGCGCAAGGTGCAATATGGCAACGTGACCCTGGAAGAGATGGATCTCGATGCCATTCTTGCGCGCCATCCTCAAGTGGCGCTGGTCGATGAATTGGCCCACACCAATGTCCCAGGTTCGCGCCATGCCAAGCGCTATCAAGACATCGAGGAATTGCTGGACGCGGGCATCAATGTCATCACCACCATGAATGTGCAGCATCTGGAGGGGCTGAACGATATCGTCGAGTCCATCACCAATGTGCGCCAGCAAGAGACTATTCCTGATAGCGTGCTGGATGGTGCCGACGAAGTGGAATTGATCGACATCTCGCCCGACGCCCTGCGGTCGCGCATGCGCCATGGCAACGTTTACACCCCTGACAAAGCGCGGCTGGCGCTCGACAACTTTTTCACCATGGGCAACCTGACGGCCTTGCGCGAACTGGCGTTGCGCCGCGTCGCGGAAAAAACCGAAACGCAACTCGAAGCGCTGATGCACGGTGAGGGCGTGAATGAGTTGGCCTGGGCCACCACGGCAACGGAGCGCGTGATGGTCGCCTTCGACGCGCGCAACCATGGGGGGCAATTGCTGCGCGACGGCGTACGGCTGGCGCGTGGCTTGCGCGCACCGTTGCTGGCGGTGACGGTGTCGCCCACGCGCGGCGAACCACAGTCGAAGGCCGTGCAGGATCTGGTGCGGCTGGCACATGACCTGGGGGCCGAGGTGATCATGGCGGTTGGCCGAGATGTCGCCACGACGCTGGCGCAAGTGGCGCATGAATACCACGTCACGCAGATCGTCATCGGCCAGCCTTCCCGCTCACGTTGGCAAGAATTCCTGCGCGCATCCGTGGTTAACCGGTTGCTGCGCCTGCCAACGGGTGCCGACATCCATGTCGTTCCCCACCGGCCTCCCGAAGATGCTTAGCCTCATGCCGTGGGGGGGAGCCGCAGAAGGGGCGTCATCCGCGTGAGCCGCGTGGCCAAGAGGCCAATGGCATCCAGATAGGGCTGATGTGGCTCGGGAACGATGGCCGAGGTGAGGTCGTCGGAGGTCGCCAGCCGATAGTCGGCAGGCCAATAGCCCAAGATGGGCAGATGATTTTCCGTCTGCTCGGGCATTTCTTCGGTGTCAGGGCCGGGAATGCGCGCGAACGCCAGCCCAAATTTGTTGCGCTCACGCAGCGACGGATAGCGATTCGCCACCCGTTCCGCGCCCTTTTCGGCCTCGGCGGTGTGCTCTGTCGCCAACAGTACGAAGTCAACGAGGCGCAGATCTTCATCGGCGGCTTGCAGGGCATCCAGCGTCGCCAGGTCCGCATCCAGCAATAGACACGTCGCGCGCCCCGCCACCTCGCCGCGTGCTTTTGTCAGCAGCGCTGGCAGGTCGCGCTGCCCCGCTGTGGGTGCCGCCCACAGCACCAGATTGCGCGTGGGGAAGTGGCGATTCAGTTGGGGCAGCCGCCCGCTGCGTTCGGTCATGTCAGCCAGCAAGACGGGAATGCGCCGCTGTGCCAGTGCCTGACCGAGAAAATAGGCGGCAGTGGTGACGCCGTGTCCACGATGCTCTTGGGTAATGATGACGATCTTGGGTGCCGAGGCCATGCAGTGCCGCTCCTGGTCAGACGATGGGGGGAGGATGCTCAACAAATACCTGTGCATTATCGCCTATGTTGCTAGTTTCATACAAGCTCAGCCATATGCGGCCTCCCCTCGGTAAGGGAGAGGGGAGACAGGACGGTAATCTTTTCCGTGAACGGGCCACAGAAATGTGATCGAGCGAAACATGAGCGCGT
>JACDGC010000064.1 GCA_013815535.1 Ktedonobacterales bacterium | reverse complement strand
ATATATGACCCGCTCGGCCAACGACATCAGCGTCGCCAGCCGCCATCAGGCGACCACCATCGAGCGGATGACCAGTGCCATGGCCGCCGTGGTGGAAATCGCCGACCAAGTCTCGGGCAGCAGCCAACAGACCACCGAGAGCGCCAAGCGCCTCGACGCCGTCATCAACGAGCTGGAACAACTGGTGACGGGTCGCGCCCGCACGACGCATCGCGCCAGGAGCGAAGCTGAGATGATGAACCCTGGCTCCATGAACCCCGGCTCCATGAACGATGGCATGATGAGTGGCACCCCCAGCACCCCACCGCGCATGATGGGCGCGCGTCCGATGGGCCAGCCCGGCCCCATGAATCCCGCCAACGGCGCGATGAGCGGCGCACGTAGCGCAAGTCCCCCCGAAGCGGGGTATAATGTGAATGGCCGCCCCATGCTGCCAGGGGTGGACCGCAGCATGCCCTCGCGCCCACGCATGAATGAGCCTGAGGGCTGGTCACGCACGATGGATGACCGTTCGTCATCTGGGAATTATCCCTATGGTACGGGGGGAACCCCCTCGCGGCCAAACATGGATCAAGGGAGGAACGCGCGGTGAGCGTAGTCGATTATCTTACAAAGGTGCCCCTGTTCACGTCACTGGATCGCAAAGATGTGTTGACCCTGGCGGCGTCGGCGCGTGAGCGCCAATATCAGCCAGGCGAAGAGATCGTCCGGGAAGGCGACACCGGGGTGGGCCTGTTCGTGCTGACGGCTGGTCAGGTGCGCGTCACCCAGGTTCGTGCGGGCACGCCCTTTGATCTGGGGGTTTTGGGGGATGGCCAAGTCTTCGGTGAATTGTCGCTGCTCGATGATCTGCCCCGCACGGCCACCATCACAGCCATTGAACCCAGCACCGTCATCATCGTTCCCATCTGGGACTTCCGGGCGGCACTGCGCGACAACCCATCCATGGCGCTCAGCATGCTGCGGTCGCTCAGCCAGCGCATCCGCCGCATCGAGCAAGCGCAGCGCACTCAATAAGCCTCCTACCAATGCAATCGGCCCCGCGCCATTTTGGGATGGCGCGGGGCTTTGCGTTGTGGGACTCTCACTCAAAAGGCTGGCCAAAGCGTTCGCGCGAGGCGATTTCGCCCAGTGGTTTGCGCACCTTTTTGCCCTTGCTCGTCAGATTCACTGGATAGCCAAAGGGCAAAATGGCGATGATTTGATGGTCGTCGGGCAGGCCCACCACCGGATTCACCTCCGCCAGATTGGCGAAGCCCACCCAGTTCGAGCCAACTCCCGCTGCCCACGCTGTGAGCACCATCGACTGAATCGCCCGGCTGGCGTCCGACATGCCATAGGGCGAGGGCGCCACTGCGACGATGATCGCCAGTGGTGCCTGGGCAATGTAGGGCCCCGACCGCGCCAACGCCCCCAATTGCCCCAACATCGCCTTATCTTCCACGACGATGAAATGCCAGGGTTGCCCATTGATGCTGCTCGCCGTCAAATGCCCAGACTCCACGATTTGCCGCACCACCTCCGCAGGCACGGGATCCGACTTGAACTGGCGCACCGCCAACACGGTGCGCACCGCCTCGAAAACGTCCATTGCTCGCCACCTTTCGCTCATGGTTTCTGCTAGATACTATAGCGTATGGTGGCCCGTGATGACCTGTCTTACACGATTTTCTTGCCCTGTACCGCCCCATATGATGCAGGGCATCGAGGGGCACATGGTCTATCACGCTGTGGCAACATGTCCCCCGATAATCGTCTGTTCCACCAGATTCACGCCGAAATGGTAGCCAATTTCGTGATGCGAACGAATGCCCCACAGCGCCAGATCGCAGCGCTGGCCCGCAACGAGCGTGCCCGCATCGCTCAGCGACAGGGCGCGGGCAGCGTTGCGCGTGACCGCCAGCAGCGCCTCGGGCAACGTCAACCCCATGTGCGCGATCGCCAGCGCCACCATCATTTGCAGATTCTCGCAATAGCAGGTGCCTGGGTTGAAATCCGTTGCCAACGCGATTGGCACGCCATGGGCCACCATACGCCGCGCATCCGGATAGGGGGCATTCAGCGTAAACGAACAGCCAGGCAACAGCACCGCCACCACCCCTGCCGCAGCCAAGCGGTCCAGATCCGCGTCACTGGCATGGTCCAAATGGTCAGCCGAGGTGGCCCCCCACTCCGCCGCCAGCGCCGCCCCACCGCAAGCGCTCATCTGGTCGGCGTGCAGCTTCAAGCGGTAGCCCAATCCCTTAGCGGTGCTGAGGATGGCACGGCTCTCCGCCGCCGTGAAGGCATTGCCCTCGCAAAAAACGTCGCAAAAGTCAGCGCGGCCAGCGAAACGTGGCAGCCAGTCATGCTGAATCGCCGCCACATACGCGGCTCGGTCGGCGCGATATTCAGGCGGCACGACATGCGCCCCCAGGAAGGTGCTGATGACGCGGGGCAGACCCCGTTCGCGCCCCAGCCGCGCCGCAACGGCCAACAGCCGTTCTTCTGTCTCGCGGTCCAGCCCATAGCCCGTCTTCGTCTCGACGGTGGTGGTGCCATGGGTGCGCATCGACCGCAGCCGCGTGCGCCCCAGTGCCACCAATTCGGCGAAGGACGCCGCGCGCGTCGCACGCATGGTGGCGACGATGCCCCCCCCCGCCGCCGCGATGGCACCATAGCTCACCCCCGCGTGGCGTTGCTGAAATTCGCCCGCACGGTCGCCCGCGAAAACGAGATGCGTGTGGCTGTCGATGAGCCCTGGCGTCACCACCCGCCCACCAAGGTCGATCTCTTGGGGCGGCACGTCGCTCGCCGCGAACTGCACCTCCGCCAGACGCGCGGCAGGACCAACGAAGAGGATCTGCTCGCCACGCGCGACCAGCGCCGCATCGGGGACGATCCCCAGCGGCCCAGTGGCATCTGGCACACTCTCCGGGGCCATCGTCAGCAATTCGCCGATGTTGCGCACAATCAGCGTTGGTGGGGGCAATGCAGGCATGCAGCGCACTCCTAGGGGCTGGTGGGAAATTCCTTGAAGCGATAGCCCATCCCACGCTCCGTCAAAATGTAGACGGGATGGGATGGGTCACGCTCGATCTTCTGCCGCAGATAGGTGATGTAGAGCCGCACATAGTGGTCTTCATCGCGGTACTCATTGCCCCAGACGCGCGACAAGATCGTCTCGTGCGAGAGCAAGCGTCCGGCATTGTTGACCAGATGATAAAGCAGCCGCGCCTCGGTCGGGCGCAGCGTCACGTGTTGGCCCCGCACGATCACCTCACGCCGTTCAAAGTCGATGGTCAATTCATCATCCACCACCACCTCGGCGCGGCGCGCCGGAGCGGGCGTGAAGGTGCGCCGCAACACCGCCTTCACCCGCGACAGCAGCTCGGGCGTGCTGAAAGGCTTGGTCATGTAATCATCCGCGCCCAGATCCAGGCCACGGATGCGGTCACGTTCGTCATTGCGCACCGTCAGCATGATCACGGGCACCGTCGATACCTCACGGATGCCCTTGAGCGCGGCAAAGCCATCCAACTCCGGCATCATCACGTCCATGATGATGAGGTCCGGCAGCACCTCGCGTAGCTTCTCGATGGCCTCATAGCCGGTCGCGGCCTCGGCCACGCGATAGCCCTCCATCTCCAGATTCAGGCGGGTCACGTCGCGCAGCCGTGGCTCGTCGTCCACCACCAAGATGGTGATGCCCGCTGGATTGAATTGATCGGTCATATGCGTGCCCCCACCACCATCGGCACGGCGGCCCGTTCCATCCGTGGCAAGCTAAAGGAGAAGGTCGACCCCACGCCCACTTCGCTCTCGACCCAGATCTGCCCGCCATGGGCGCGCACGATGGCTTGGCAGATATAGAGCCCCAACCCCGCGCCATTCGCCCGCCGCGTCAGGTCGCCATCCACCCGCTCAAAGCGGTCAAAGACGCGTGCTTGCTCGCGCAACGGAATGCCTGGTCCATTGTCGCTGACGCTGACGATCATCGCCTCCCCCGTAAAATGCCCGGCGATGTGGATGCTGCGTGACTGCGGGGCATACTTGATCGCGTTGTCCAGCAGATTCGCCACCACCTCTTCGATGCGTTCGCGGTCTGCCAAGACCAACGGCAGGTTATCCGGGCAATGCAACCGCAACTGGTGCCGCACACCGCGCGCGCGAAAGCGCCGCACCGACGAAGCCAGCACCGCGCCAACGTCCAACGGCGCGACCTCCATGCTCAGACCACCCGCCTGGATGCGCGAAGCGTAGAGCAGATTGCTGACCATGTGGCTCAGCCGATCCGCTTCCTCTTCGATGGCCCCCAGGCGCTCGCGCAGCGCCACCGGGTCACGCATCGTCTCGGGTCGCCCCAGCGTGGCGGCATAGCCCTTGATGATGGCGATGGGCGTCTGCAACTCATGCGAAACCACCGAGACGACGTTGGAGGCCAACACCTCTTGCGCGTGCTGGTGGCTGACATCGCGCACGTTCAGCACCCCGCTGGCCACCTGCCCCTCTTCGGAATAGACCGCCGCCGCAGTCACAGCCACGTTCAGCCGCTGCCCGTCACGCGTGCGAATGATGATCTCGCGTGCCACCACGGGCGCCGCCGAGGCAAAGGCTTCCACCAGAGGGCAGCGGGCCAGCCCCAGCGGTTCGCCATGCAGATCCTCCGTGCGGAGCACATCATAATAAAAGCGCCCCAACATCTCACCCGCCCGCCAGGCGATCAACTGTTCCAACGCGGGATTACAGGCCGTGACGCGCAACGCGGCATCCACCGTCAAGATGCCGTCGCCGCTGAAGCGAAAGATCGAATCAAGCTGATCGCGTTGTTCGCGCAGCGCCCGTGCTTCTAATGTCGCCCGCACCTGCGCGACCAGTTGGCCGATGAAAGCGGCGCGCTGGCGGGGCGAGGCCAAAGGCAACCGCGCCGCCATCCCCGCCATGCCAACACAGGCCATCCAGCCCAGGCTGCCCACGCCATCCGCCAGATGGATGGCCACCGCCTCGCCATCGTTCGGCGCGCCCAGACGCGCCAGCGAGGTGGGCCATTGCTCCATCGGAATGGGCACAATGGCATAGGGGCCACGGGCCTCGCGGTCCAGCTTGCCACGCAGCCACCCAACGAACTGGCGCGCATCCGACTGTGGCATGCCCCAACCCAGGATGATGCCCTCCGGCGCGCCCCGCTGCGGCGCGAGGTCCAACACACAACCCTGGCTATCGACCATCAGGGTCGCATGTGCCAGCAACACATCAAAGGGATCGACCCGTTGCGGCGTGCGGTTCGCAGAATGCATGGTGGTTGTCGTTCGCGTCATGATGAGTAGCCCCGCCATAAAATAACAGAATCATCCATCATTTTAGCACAAACAACCCGTGCTGTTGCGGCCCACGCCTGCACCTCACCCAACCAAAGGCACACGTGAAGCTGCTGACTCAGCAGGCGACCGACGCGCACGGCTGTTAGCTATCTCACATTTCAGCGGATTCGCAACGGTCACTGCTTGCCGCATCACCATCGACGCTGCTACAATGCCAAGGGTGGTTTCAGCGCAGGCGCGAAACCCCCATTTCTATGAATGAGGAAGGTTCACAACACGTGCATATTTCCACTCGTTGGCTCCGTGTGGGCGCGCTTTTTGCCAGCCTATCACTGGCAGTGCTCGCCGGATGCAGCATCACTTCGACCAAAACCGTCATCAATGGTACCCCACAACCAAGCTATATTTTTCAAGACGCATTGAGTTCCAATGCAAATAACTGGAACACGGATTCGAGTTGCACGTTTGGCACGGGGGGCTACCACATCAAGGCCAGCTTCATCTGCTTTGCCCCCACCGACAAAGTCACCGACGCGGTCGGCACCGTCACCGTCAAGCAGATTTCCGGGCCAACCGACACATCGTTTGGGCTGGTGTTTCGCCACCCCAGCACCGGCAACTATTATGCCTTCGAGATCAGCGCGGGCGGCAAGTGGCAGTTCTATAAAGTCGCCAACAAGCAAAACACGACGCTGGCCCCGCTCCAGGCCAACACTGCCATCAAAACCGGACTGAACGTCAGCAATACCATCCAGGTGAAGTGCGTCGCGCAAAACTACACCTTCTTGGTCAATGGCACCCAGGTCGGGCAGTTCTCCGACTCCAGCTTCACCAGCGCGGGTGATTGGGGTCTGGACGGCGCGGACGGCCTGGAAGTCGTCTATAGCAACTTCTCGTTAGCCAAGCCCTAAGCCCTTGGCCGACCAAGCGCCCCCTGAGCGAGCCCTCGCCAGTGGGGCATTTTTCATGCGCGATGTGCTATAATTGGTCGAGATATCGTCTTTGCTTTCATCCATTGGGGGAATAGCCATCATGACCACTGCAACGACAATTGATCCCCAGGCAGACCAAATCTTGCAAACTGCCCACCAAAACGAAGCCCAATTGCCCGAAGGCTGGACCGTCATCCCCGTGAATCGGCAAACCGTCCAACGCCAGATCTTGGGCTGGTCGGGCAGCACGTTGCTGGGACTGGTGCTTGGCGGTGCGCTCTTGGCGGCCATCTACCCCACCTTCAGCATCATCACCCTAGCCTTATTGGCCGTGCTCGCCTTCCTCGCATTGGGCAGCCTCTGGCTTTTGATCCGTTCAGCGCGCTTGCTGATGGATGCCGATCGCCATCTGATCGTGCTGACACCTGATCTGTATGTGCAGCAGCGCGGCTCGCGCATCATCAGCGTGCCAATGGGCGAGATCGACCACATCACCCTGCGCGGCGTCTTTGGGGGCGACCCGTCCTATACCCAAAACAGTGAAGTAAGTGTTGACAACGCCGTCCTCTCCGTCGGACGCATGCTCGGCGGCAGTCGCACCCACCGCGCGCGCCGGACCCCCGATTCGCTGGCCTTCGTCGATGCCCGCACCGACGCGCCCATCATGGTCGCCGAAGACAACAGCTTCGCGGAACTACCCGTCATCGAAGAGTTGCTGCGCAACTATGTCAACAGCGCGCGCAACGCCCGTAAAGTCTGATCGGCTCCTCTGCCCCCGCGTGCACGCGGCCAGAGCCGGTCAGAAAACACCGCGCGGGCCGCGTGCATCGCTTTTCTCTCCCTTTATACTGCTTAGAGGAGTCTCTTCCATGATTCGCGATACCATCCGGCGGATGATCACCGCCGCCGCCGCCACGCTGCATGAGCGCGGCGAACTGGAGTTGCCCGCCGACGGTCTCCCCACCTTCGATGTGGAGCGCCCCCAACAGGCGCAGCACGGTGACTATGCCACCAATCTAGCAATGAAGCTGGCCCGCCCACCCAAATCGCGCGAGATCGCCACGAAAATCGCCGACTACTTGAATGAAACCGCGCCCCTCGTGCCAGCCTATGAACTGGTGGAGCACGTCGAGACGGCGGGGCCAGGCTTCATCAACATTCGCCTCAGCCCCAAATGGTTGCTGCGCCAGGCAGGCGCGGTCATCGAAGCGGGACCAACGGTCGGCAACATCGAACTCGGCGTTGGCAAATCCATCGACCTCGAATTCGTCAGCGCCAACCCCACTGGCCCCGTCCACATCGGCAACGGGCGTGGCGGCTTCATCGGCGACACGCTGGGCAATCTGTTGCGCGCGGCGGGCTACACCGTGACCAAAGAATATTATTTCAACGACGCGGGCGCGCAGATCCAAAAGCTCGGTCGCTCCATCGAATATTACCTGCGCTTGCAACTCGGCCAAGACGTCGCCAAACCCAAGGATGAGAAGGGGGAAATCGAAGGCTATTTCGATGATGAAACCGACCCCGAAGATACCTTCTATCGCGGCATCACCCGCACCATCATGGCCGAAACGCACGACGGCGCGGACGTGCTCGCCCTACCCGCCGACGAACGCGCTGCCGTCATCGGCAAGCGCGCGGCGGGCCACGTGATGCGTGGCATCCAGGCGACGATGGCCCGCCTCAACATCCAATTCGATGTCTTTTTCAATGAAGCATCCTTGGTCACCACTGGCGAATTGCAAGCGGGCATCCAGACGTTGCGCGCGGCGGGCTATCTCTATGAGCGCGAGGGCGCGACATGGATGGAAACGTCACGCTTTGGCGACGACAAAGACCGCGTGCTGCTAAAATCCGATGGCGAGACGACCTATGCCGCCTCGGATGTCGCGTATATCCGCAACAAACTTGATCGCGGGTTCGATCAGCTGATCTATGTGCTGGGCGCGGATCATCATGGGTATGTGGGCCGCCTGACGGCCATGGCGCAGATGTTTGGCTATGCCCCCGACAAGATCCATGTGCTGATCTATCAGCACGTCAGCCTCAAGGTCGATGGCAAGAGCCAGCGTATGAGCAAACGCAAGGGGAACACGATCACGCTGGATGAACTGGCCGACCTCGTTGGCGCGGACGTGATGCGCTTCTTCTACCTCTCGCGCAGTGCCGACACCCACCTCGACTTCGATCTGGCGCTGGCCATGAAAGAGGGCGAAGAAAATCCGGGCTTGACGGTGCAATATGGCCACGCACGCATCGCGGGGGTCGTCCGCAAATCCGTCGAGGGCGGCTTCCATCCGGAGGCCGAAGCCCTGGCCGCTGATCTCGCCGTCCTGCTGGCCGATGCCCCCGAGCAACTGACGGCAGAGTTGGCCCTCATCCGTGAAGTGCTGCGGCTCGAAGAGATCATCGAACGCGGCGCGCTGACGCTGGAACCCCACCATCTCACGAAATATGGGATGGACGTGGCGGCGGCCTTCCACATCTTCTATGATCGCTGCCCCATATTGCGGGCCGAAAGCGACGCGGTGCGGGGTGCCCGCTTCGCGCTGACGCTGGCGGCGCGCACCGTGCTGGCACGCGTGCTCACCTTGCTGGGAATGGATGCCCCCGACCGCATGGACCGCCCGACCGAGTAGCCTCGGCCAGCGCAATGGCACCGCACGGAGGACACGGAACGCACAGTTTCCGTGTCCTCCCTGAAAGCCCATCCAATTGCGGGGATGACATCCACACGAGACAGGAGGCCACCAATGTTGTTGGCACTAGATCTGAGTAACACCGGCATCAAGTTGGGCTTATTCGCGGGGCGCGAGATGCAAGCGCGCTGGCGCATCGCCACCGTGCGCGAAAAAACAGCGGATGAATACGCGATGCTGCTGACCTCGCTGTGTGCCAGTAAGGGCTACACCCTCGGCGACATCGACGGGGTGATCGTTTCCAGCGTCGTGCCCCCCTTGACGCCCGTGATGCAGCAGTTGGCGCGGGGCTACCTGGGCCGCGAAGCCATCATCGTCAACCATCTGTCGCCGCTGGGGGTGGGCCTGCGCGTTGATAACCCTTGGGAAACGGGCACAGACCGCATCCTCAGCGTGTTAGCCGCCCGCGAACTCTATACGTTGCCAGCGATTATCATTCAGTTCGGCACCGCCACCAGCTTCGACTGTGCTTCCAGTGAAGGTGATTTCATGGGCGGCGTCATCGCGCCAGGGCTGGGGATCTCTGCCGAGGCACTGGCCCGCGTGGCATCGCGGCTCTATCAGGTCGAATGGACGGCCCCCGCGACCGTGCTGGGCACCAACACGATGCACACCATGCAATCTGGCATCGTCTATGGTCACGCGGCCATGGTGGAGGGCATCGTCGCCCGCTTGCGGCGCGAGATGCCCGGTGGCCCCAACGCCGTCGTCATCGCCCATGGTGGCCTGGCGGATGTCGTCGCCAGCGCCACGGATGTCATCGACATCCGTGCCCCCAACCTGCTGCTGGCGGGCTTGCAGCGCGCCTATGAAAAGCTCGCGCCATCAGCAAACTAGGTGGTCGGCCTTGCCTGGCTAAACGACCCGATGGCGACCCCGGCTGTGCCTAGCGCAGCGCGCACCACCTGAGCGATGGCGGTTGCCCCCGCCGTGTCGCTGTGGATGCACAGCGTATCCGCCTGAATGGTGAGGCTGGTGCCATCCTGAGCCAAGATGGGTTGGCCCCGCGCCAACGCCACGGCACGCGCCGCCACATCACCATTGGCAGGCAACAGGCTCCCCGCCATGCCACGAGGCACCAAGCGCCCGTGGGCATCATACCCGCGATCCACAAACGCTTCTTCCGCCACCCGCAACCCAGCGGCGTGCCCAGCCGTCACCAGGGCCGATCCCGCCAACGCGACCAGCACCAGTCCAGCGTCGAACGCCACCACGGCCCGGGCGATGGCCTGTGCCAGTGCCTCTTCATCCGCCGCCACGTTGTAGAGCGCACCATGCGGCTTCACATGGCGCAGGGTGATGCCAAGCGACCGCGCGATGGCCGCCAACGCCCCCATCTGCGCCAGCAGCCAAAGTTCCACCTCAGCGGGGGGCATGGGCAGCGCACGCCGCCCAAACCCCGCCAAGTCTGGGTAGCCTGGATGCGCACCCGCCGCCACCCCATGCCGCGCGGCCAACTCCAGCGTCCGTCGCATCACCAGCGGATCGCCAGCGTGCCCACCACACGCGATGTTCACCGAGGTCATCAGGGGGATTAGCGTGGCATCTTCGCCCATTTGCCACGCGCCAAATGCTTCCCCCGCATCACAATTCAGATCGATAGCCATCCCGTCAGTCCTCCTCGTCATGAATCCTCAGCGTCCGTTCATAGGGCAATGCCCCTGTGCCCCAAGGTGGCGTGCTTCATAGCACATCCTCCCCCAAGGCGGCTTCGCAGAAACCGCGAATCAACACTGCGTCATCCAGCGGTGGCCCGGCCTGCGTCGCTGCGATGATAGCCGCTTGGCGTTCGCGCCACGCAAGCAGCGCCATCCGCCGCGTCGTGGCTACGAAGCGCACGGCATCCCCAGGCCGCAACTGCGCGATCTGCCATTGGTCGGCGGAAATCACGACCGCTGGCACCCGATACCCGCCCGTCGTCTGGTGATCCGCCAGCAAGACGATCGGGTTGCCATCTGGTGGCACCTGCACCGCGCCACGCGGCACGCCTGCCGACAGCACATTGCCGCCCCCCGTCGCCGCCCCGCCCTGACCTTGCAGCCGCACCCCCATGCGATCCGAGCGAGGATCAACCTGATGCATGGTTGAGACGAGCGCGGCGTAATCCGCCG
>JACDGC010000802.1 GCA_013815535.1 Ktedonobacterales bacterium | reverse complement strand
CTCCAAGGCTTTCGACGCTTTCTTCATGTCGGCTTCGAGGTCCTTGATGAGGCGAGCGGCTTCTTCGCGGCTGAGCGCGGCGACGACGGCGTCGCCCGTGTCGTCGCTGGGTCGGCCATCGGCCTCGGCGGTGCCGCGCAGGCGCTCCGACAGGTCGCGGATCTCTTTGGTGACGCCGACGGGGATGATGTGGTGTTCCTCGTTATACAGGGTTTGGGCGGTGCGACGACGCCCAGACTCACCGATGGCGCGCTCCATCGATTTCGTCACGCGGTCGGCGTACATGATGACCGTGCCGTCCAGGTGGCGCGCCGCGCGGCCCATCGTCTGGATGAGCGAGCCCTCGGACCGCAAGAAGCCTTCTTTATCGGCATCCAAGATGATGACCAGCGAGACTTCGGGCAGGTCCAAGCCTTCGCGCAGCAGGTTGATGCCCACCACCACATCATAGATGCCCAACCGCAAGTCGCGCAGGATCTCGATCCGCTCGACCGTGTCGATCTCCGAGTGCAAGTAATGCACTTTGACGCCCATCTCTTGCAGATAGTCGGCCAGATCCTCCGACATCTTTTTGGTGAGGGTCGTGATGAGGACGCGCTGCTTCTTTTCGGTGCGGGCGCGCACCTCGGCCAGCAGATCATCGATCTGCCCTTCGGTTGGACGGATGCTCACCGGAGGATCGACGATGCCCGTCGGGCGGATGAGTTGCTCGACGATGTGTGCGCTGCGTTCGCGCTCATAGGGGCCGGGCGTCGCCGAGACGAAGATGGCGTTGGCCACGTGCTGCTCGAATTCCTCGAAG
This sequence comes from Ktedonobacterales bacterium, assembly GCA_013815535.1. GTDB lineage: Bacteria > Chloroflexota > Ktedonobacteria > Ktedonobacterales > JACDGC01 > JACDGC01. The sequence continues at coordinate 1,495 of JACDGC010000802.1, read as the reverse complement.
CGGAGGGGGCGATTATCCATGGCGCTGGGCAAACGAAAGCCATAGTCCACCAGCACTTGCTTGCGGGCACGGTCGCCATTGAACATGCCGCGCACCTGGGGCAGCGCCACATGCGATTCGTCCACCACCAGCAAGTAGTCATCGGGCAGATAGTCCAACAACGTCCAGGGCGGTTCGCCCGCGTCGCGCATCGCCAGGTGGCGCGAATAATTTTCGATGCCCGAACAGATGCCCGTCTCGCGCAGCATCTCGATGTCGAAGTGCGTGCGCTGTTTCAGCCGCGCGGCCTCCAAGATCTTGCCTTCGCGGTTCAGTTCTTCCAGGCGGCCATCCAGTTCTTCTTCGATGCGCGTGATGGCACCATTCAAGCGCTCTTGCGTCGTCACCCAGTGCTTGGCGGGGTAGACCATCAGCCGTTGGCGTTTGCCCACGATGACGCCTGTCAAGGGATCGATCTCGACGATGCGGTCCACCTCGTCACCAAAGAACTCGATGCGCACCGCAAGGTCTTCATACGAGGGGAAGACCTCGACCACATCCCCCCGGACGCGAAACTTGCCGCGCACGAAGTTGAGGTCGTTGCGTTCGTATTGGATGTTGGTCAGGTCGCGCAACAGGCGTTCGCGTTTATAGGCTTCGCCGACCCCCACGCTGACGGTCATCTCGCGATACTCATCAGGCGACCCCAGGCCATAGATGCACGAGACGGAGGCGACGATCAGCACATCACGCCGCTCTTGCAGGCTGCGGGTGGCCGCCAGACGCAGTTTCTCGATCTCTTCGTTCGTCTGGCTTTCTTTTTCGATGAAGAGGTCGCTGCGCGGAATGTATGCCTCTGGCTGGTAGTAATCGTAATAACTGACGAAATACTCCACCGCGTTGTTGGGGAAGAACTCTTTATACTCGCTATATAACTGCGCCGCCAGCGTCTTATTCGGTGCCAGCACCAGAGTGGGTTTCTGCACCTCTTGCACGACTTGCGCCACGGTGAAGGTCTTGCCCGACCCAGTCACCCCCAGCAGCGTCTGATAGCGATCCCCCCCCTGCAAGCCATCAACCAGTTGCTTGATGGCCTGGGGCTGATCACCCGTAGGCTTGAACGGCGCGACGACCTCGAAATTTGGCATGTTGACGGCTCCCCGATGCGGTGAATGAACGACTCTCGCATCCCTCATTGTATCACGAAATCCTGACACCTATCGCACAGATGTTCCCATTCTGGTGTCTTGTTGTCTAGGGAAGTCAGCATTCCCTAGACAAGCATCCACGGCAGAGTGTATGCTTGATCTAAGAAAACAGTGCTTGTGTTTTCTCGTGGAGAATAGCGTTTCCAAGAACAAGAAAGGGGACGCACATGAATCCCTATCAGAAATGGGCATGGCGCCTTTCACTAGTCCTTTTCATCGTGGCTGGGGCAATCTTTGGCGCCAATTGGCATCGGGGGCAGGGCGATGTGCCATCTGCCCAAGCGGTTACCCCCGTCACAACACACTAC